>PKCQ01000307.1 GCA_002862265.1 Planctomycetaceae bacterium
AGCTAGTCTACAAACAGCTTTTCGGACTAGACGAGAAAAGTGTGACTGGTAATCGTGCTGGAATGTCTGAGCTCATCGAGCAGCTGAAGTCAAACCGTCTCGCCAACCGTGCGACGGCATTTCTAGAACTTTATCGGCTGACTGGCGAGAAACATAGCTTCCAACCTCAGGAGCCGCACCGTGCTAGCATTTTGACCTGGCGTCGAGAATTCAGTGCAAATCGACTGCCACTGCTGGATCCGCAGGCTTTGGTTTGGGAAGCGGAAAAGCCCAAATAAGCTCGAGTGTCGTTTTTTGTGCCTGAGCCTTTTGGAAGAAAAATCGGCAATCGCGGGAGCAGGCACCGCAAGCAGAATCGTCAGAATCAAGATTCACTTGCGCGTAGCAAACTCGTAGAATGTCGCAGCTGTCTGTGTCCCACGTGGATGGAGTGCTCAAGCACAGCATATCCCTCTATTGCTCCGGCATGCTGGCAATTCTGATGCTAGCAAGCTCCGGAAAAATGTCGTTTCAAGGAGTGAACGTCATGAGTCGCATCTTTCGCTTACGCCATGCTTTGCCCGCTCGAGCAATATTTCCCATTTGTCTTTTGCTCGTAGTAGCCGGCTTGGTGATTTTTGCCAATAGCTGGGCGAAAGCAGATGAGCCAGGTGCTCATTGCCAGGAAGAGTTCCAGGCCAAGATGAACTCGATTGATCCTTATCAACCGAATATTCAAGTCAAAGGCACGGTCAAAGTATTCGGTTCAACGAGCATGGATGCAATGGCTCATGCCTGGGGAGCGAATTTCAGAAAGTTTCATCAGAATGCAAAGGTCGAGATATCTTGCTCGGGCTCAGAAACGACTTTCGAAACGTTACTGAAGCATCCCATTGGTGTGGCTATGCTTTCGCGGCCGGTGTCTGAGCAAGAGCTAGCAGAACTGCAAAAGAAAGGCCTGAAGAAGCCAGTTGCATTCACGGTTGCCCGCGAGGCATTGGGCGTATTTGTGCACCCGCAAAACCCAGTCAAAACAATATCTGGCAAGCAGTTGCGATTGGTCTTTACCGAAGCAGCAAAGGGCCAAAAGGTAACCTGGGGAATGCTAGGCGCAGTGGGTGAATGGGCGAACAAAGAAGTACGCGTTATTTCCCGCACTGCAACAAGCGGAACTCAGCGGTACTTGCGTGACTTTGTCTTCGCTGGCGCTCAAATGCGAGAGGGTGTTTCCCAGCATGTTTCGAACGCCGAGGTCATGAAGGTAATCCAGGCAGACGAACTTGCGATCGGAATCTGTGGGCTCGGTTGCAAGCATGACATGGTCAATAGCTTGCAACTGGTCGCCGGCGAAAAGGTCATCCCCAGTGACGACTACACGATTCTTACTAATCAGTATCCGTTGACTCGCTCCTTGGTGCTGCTTATCGATATGGGGCAGACCGGAACTGGCGCTCTTGAGGCACAGGAGTTTGTTCACTACGCACTCTGCCGGACTGCACAACTCCACACAGTTATCACGAGCTTCTACCCCGTCGATCCGCCGTTGCTGCGAGCAAGCCTTCAAAAGCTTGGCGCAAAACAAATTCGATAGCAGGTGTCGTTTCGCGTAGAGCAGACAACTTTTCGTTTCAGGATGAGCAGCATGAACCCACGTCAGAAACGTTCGCGATGGCCGGACTCGGTCGCTTGGTTAGCAAATTGTGCTTCGGCGAAATCCAAGGCATTCTTGCTGGCGATGACTGTGACACTCTGGGCGCTAAACAGCTTCACTTTGGCTCAGAACTTCTGGGATGTGAATACAAGACAGCGAGATACGGCCAGCGGTTTTCAGTCCGCTCGTTTGTGGCAAGGTGGGGACTGGCTGAGCAATCAGCAGGCTCATCCAGAATGGCAACTGGGCGTTGAGACGCAAAATACGGCTACCGGTGTCTACATTAAGAGCGTGACGCCGGGTGGAGCGGCAAACCGAGCAAATATTGAAACGCAGGACGTCATCGTTTCCGTGAATGGCTATCAAGTTGGAATGGTGGAGGATCGGTTGTACGATCTGAACGATGAGTTGAATACACGTGCCGATGAGCGTGGCGTTGTTTCACTGTTGATTCAAGATCATCGCTCGCTCAGGCTGGCTCGCGTTCGAGTGCAGCTGCAAAAGAGTCGCCAAACGTTGCGAGGCAAAGTCGTCTTCCGTGGATCAGGCAGTTTGCCAGCCGATGCAATCGTCACGGTTCAAATCGATAACGCCTCTCGGAACTACTATCAGGTGAGGCACGGCCAAACTTCTTTCCGTCCCAGCTCAAGCGAAATGCCATTTGAAATTGCCTATGATCCAAACTACATCGATCCGAATGACTTCTATCAGGTGCGCGCTTTTGTTACCATGAATGGCCGAACAATCATGGACACGCCACAACCCGTCCGAGTGCTGACGCGGGGCAACCCATCAAATGTGTCTTTGGAACTAGCTTCATTTGCACCCCCGAGGGACAATAGGAATGGCCCGATTATCGAGACGGGATTTCAGAGTCCCAGCCAAGTCGATGACCGCATTATTCAGATGTACAGACACTACCTTGGACACGACCCAAGTCCACTTCAGTTTGCTGTGCTCAAAGCGACAACCAATATTGAGGACACTCTTCGGACCTTGCCTCTCGAGCTGATGGCAGCTCAAGAGTATTTCGATCGTGCGGGTAACAACAATCAAGTTTGGATTCGGGCCGTCTTTCAGGAAATCGTTGGCCGTCAAATCCGCGAGCAGGAATTGCTCGAGTGGCTACGACGCTATGAAGAATTGCGTGGCTCAAGGACAGAGTTGCTAAGACAACTAAGTGTGAGCAATTCGAAGGCAGATAGATAGGCGGAAGGCGAGTCAGAACTTGCCAGTTCCTTTTCAAGCGGTTCTTCATTTCGCGAAAGCCCTCTCCGTAGGTCGAAGCACTTCTGCCGTCGCATTAAGCTTTGGGGCGAATCGAAGCGTCAGCGGAAGATACCTTCGGTCCTCACTGACGCTTCGGGTTGCAACTTGTCAGTGTAGCGGCATTAGTTCTCCCTCATCGCATATCAAATCTCCCGCGATGTCGTCCGCAACGACTATTGACAGTACCGGAACCAAAAGCGAGCTTAAGCGACTTGGGGCTCTAGGAAACTTTCTATGAACTATGGCAATCGTCTGGCTGATGGTCCTGGCAATCTGCCAACGCTGGAAACTTGACCATTCGATGCGATCATTCCTACGGTCCACAGCGATTGTGGCTGGTTGTAGGTGGAATACCGATAGCTCGCTGTGGGGTAAGTGGGTGAGTTTGAGAAGCAGTGGGCGCCATTGATTGAGCTCATCCCCAAGGCTATTCATTGATTTCCGCAAACGCCCAATCCGACTCCGCCCCGTTGCGCTGTGGCTGATTGCGAAATACCAAATACCAAGAAGTTACCGAGAAGCAATGGAACAGTCCGTTCCCAAAGGTCTGCTTAGACGCTTTCGTGCGTCAGGATTTACTTGGCCAGCGTGGTCAGTATGGCGTATGGCATCCATCACTAGTTCTTCCATGAAATTGACTTGCGTGGAGAGCGAAAGTGTCTCTTCACAGCTGTCCCGGCATTTCTACTCGAGAATTCTGTGAATTTCCGGCTTCAACTAATCAGACGTCGGGCCGAATGGCATCCTGATAAGGTATCGGCAGAATCCCGGGGATCTCGGCAGGTACCAATCCTGTTGCTCAAGCTGTATGAACTGCGGAACCGGTCCGGAGTAAAGCAAAACCAGCTGGTAAACTTCAATCGGAATTCCGTAACAGCGCCGATCCTTTTCGCTCCTTGGAGCCTACTTGGAGGATCCTAAAGACGCGGGAGATTCCACGCGGTTGCGATTGCTACGGGTTCTCAGCCACGTCGCAAAACCGGCTGCACTACGTCGCATACATATGTTAAGACCTCACAATTGAACCGCCTTCTTCAGGGATACTCGATTACGTTTGATGACGTTTCCAAACTATCAATCTGCCCGACCGCAGCAGCGATCCTGGAGTGGAATGATCTGGCTCCGCTTTGCATTCGCAATACTTGACTTTGTCCTGATTCCTACTGCGGCTAGCTCCAAAGGGAATAAAGCTCGAGCTGTTTGTTTCATATTTCGGCTTGGCTGCCAGCTTGGTCCAGGGGCTAATTACTCTGATTGCAAGTTGGAGCGGGAATCGGTGGATTCAAGGTTTTGCTATTGGAACCGTGCTGAGCTGGGTTACAGCATTGCTCACCGGGCTTGGCGTATTCACTCAATCCGGAAAGGGGTTATATGAAAGCGCCTGGGTCTTGTCTCTGCTTCCCTGCATCTTATGTGCCTCTTCCTTCCCGTTTTGGGTAGTGAGGCTGTGGTCGCTACGGAGACTGACATTTGATTCAGATGGGCATGAGCTTCACGCTTTAACTACTAAGGACTTTTTCCTCCTGACGTCCTTCATCGGAGTCTTGTTCTATCTCTTCTCGATCACGATTAATGCTTGGGAGCCTGCTGGATTGCAGATATGGGGTATCGCCGTAGGGGGAGCAATTGGGTGCGCGCTGATTGGGTTATTTTTCTTTTGCCGATGGGGATCATGGCTTTTCGCAGCAAGGACCCAG
>PKCQ01000093.1 GCA_002862265.1 Planctomycetaceae bacterium
TTTTTCTTGTTCTTCTCATCCCCGAGGCGTCAGCGAGAATCTCAAGTCGTCTACCGCGCTCACGTCTCAGGTGAATAGTTCATTAATCAGCAATCGTTTCACGCAGAACTTCATCTGCGGTGGTAATTCCCTGGAACACGTAGTTGATACCGTAGAGTCGTAGTGGAATCATTCCATAATTGGTTGCACGATCACGCAACTCGTCACTCGTTGCGTTACTCATGACCATGTCACGCAAGTCATCGTTCATGATCATCAGCTCAAACAGACCAACACGTCCTTTGTAACCGGTGTTGTTGCACTTGTCGCAGCCAGCTCCGCGATAGAACTTCTTGTCCGCCGCTTCCTCGGGATCGATGCCGAGGTCCATCAAAATCTCTTTGCTGACCGTAGTTTCTTCGCGACAGTTCGTGCAAATCCGCCGCACAAGACGTTGCGCCAAAATGGCCTCAACACAAGCGGTGATCAAGAAGGTTGGAATTCCCATGTCCTTCATCCGCGTGACCGTACTCGGTGCGTCATTCGTGTGCAATGTGCTGAACACCAAGTGCCCAGTGAGCGAAGCTTGAACCGCGATCTCCGCAGTCTCAATGTCCCGGATTTCGCCCACCAGAATCGTGTCTGGATCCTGCCGCAAAATAGCCCTCAAGCAGGAAGCAAAGGTAACGCCGATTCCGTGGTCAATTGGAATCTGCACGATACCGTCGATATCGTACTCAACAGGATCCTCCGTCGTAATCAACTTATCCTTGATGTCATTCATCTCACTCAGAGCTGAATACAAGGTCGTTGTCTTTCCCGACCCGGTCGGCCCGGTAACTAGAACAATCCCGTTTGGACGATCGATAACCTGACGGAATTCGGTCAGCGTGTGCTCATCCATCCCGACGTTGTCGAGGCTGAGCGAGACAACCGAACGGTCAAGAATCCGCATGACCGTGCTTTCGCCAAACATCGTCGGCAAAACACTCACACGCAAGTCCACCGGGTGACCACCGACCATCAACTCGATCCGACCATCCTGCGGCAACCGTCGCTCGGCAATATCTAGGTTCGCCATGACCTTGATTCGCGTTGTGATCGCAAAGGCCAAGTGACGAGGCGGAGGAACCATCTCGTAGAGCACACCTTCCGCCTTGATGCGGATCCGGAACTCGTCTTCGAAGGGTTCAAAGTGAATGTCACTAGCGTGATCTTTGATCGCCAGCAGCAATACCATGTTCAGCAGCTTGCGAACCGGAGCACTGTCGGCCAGGGCCTCGGCATCGGTCAGGTTGAAAGCACCGTCGACGCCCACTGCTTGTGCCGCCTGGAAGAGCTCTTCATCTGCATTCAGTTCTTCGATGATCTTCTCGACCGAATCCATCTCCGAAGAGTAGTAGCGATCCAGCGTGGATTGAATGTCTCGCTCGGTGGCGACAACCATCTGAATATCGAAACCAAGAAAGGTTCGAAGCTCGTCTTGAACCGCAAGATTCTGCGGGTCGCAGGTCGCAACGGTTAATATATTCCCATCGAACTTCAGCGGCGCAATCCGATACATCAGCGCCATAGTCTCAGAGACTTTCTCGACGACGTCCGGCGGCAAGGAGACGTCTGAAAGCTGAACCGTTTGCATGTTCAGCTGCTCAGCCAGAGCTTGAGCCAGCTGATCGTCGGTGATAAGCCCCATGTCCTCAGCAATACGACCAAGTAATGCACCGGGACGCTGCTGCTGCTCGTCCAGAATGACCTCGAGCTGCTCATCAGTGATGAAGCCCAAGTCGACTAGGATCTGACCAATTCTACGGACTACCATGATTCAACCTTTTAGAGCGGTAGCCCTTTATGCTTCCTAGCTAAGCAACCGCCTCGATAGTGCTTTCAAGTTCCTCAACTTGTCCACATTCTTTCTAATTGTCACAGCCCCAAGGGAAGCACTCCTGGCTTTCCTCACACTGCGTTCTCACCACCACAACAACGTCGTTGAGCCCCACCACGGCTCTGCGACACCACTCCCCGATCCCGCCTCCCTAGAGGCCTGCAATCAATGCCTAAAAATCTCCGTCGTCATCATCATCTTCCTCATCAGCGATTCCGCGTCGAGCATTCACAATTCTCTTTGCCAAATCATCCGGCCGGTGACTCTTGCCCAAGCAATCTTCGACGGTGCAAATACCATTTTGCCAAAGGTCGAATAACGCATCGTCCATCAGATTCATCCCGAACTTGGCACCGGTTTGAATCGCAGAGTTAATACGGAATGTCTTGTTTTCACGAATTAGGTTGGCAATACCTGGCGTGACACAAAGCACCTCGTAGGCAGCGACACGGCCGCCGCCAATCCTTGGCAAGAGCGTTTGCGCAACAACACCGATCAATGCCGTACTGAGCTGTGTTCGAATTTGATCCTGCAGGTTCCCCGGGAATGCGTCGATGATCCGGTTCACTGTTCCCTGAGCACTGTTGGTGTGCAAAGTACCGAAGACGATGTGACCGGTTTCCGCAGCAGAAATCGCCGCACCGATCGTCTCCAAGTCCCGCAACTCACCAACCAGAATGATGTCAGGGTCTTGCCGCAACGCTCGCCGGATCGCCTCGGCAAAGCTCGGCACATCCACGCCGACTTCACGTTGGTTGATCGTCGAACGCTTGTGATCGTGGTAAAACTCGATCGGATCTTCGATCGTGATGATATGGTGATCGTGGGTTTCGTTCAGGAAGTTAATCAGGCTAGCCAGGGTCGTACTTTTACCAGAGCCGGTCGGTCCGGTAACAAGCACCAAACCTCGAGGACGCTGAACCATATCGACAACTGACTGAGCCAAACCTAGCTGCTCAGGCGTCAGCTTGTCATTGGGAATCTGACGCAGCACCATCGAAATGAAGCCACGCTGCTTGAAGATCGAAACACGAAAACGTGCTTCATCCCCAAATGCGAAACCGAAATCAGAGCTTCCCGACTCCTGTAGTTCGCGCTGACAACGCTCCGGAGCGATACTCTTCATCAACGCGACCGTGTCATCAGCCTCCAAAACCTTGGTTTCCAGCTTTCGCATGCGACCATGCAAGCGAAATACTGGCGGCTGCCCCACGACAATATGCACATCACTGGCGCCTTGCTTCACGCAAGCCGACAGCAATTTATCAATCAATACATGTTCCGACATGAACCAATCCAGGTCCCGTACGAGTTCTACTGCCTCAAGCCCCCCTCAGCAAAGTGTTCAAACTGCTCGCTGGACAACCAGCGAACTCAGTCACGCTTAGAGCAGGCAGAAGCTAAAATAGTGCGATTAAGGAAAGTAAGTCTGTAACGAAAAGTGAATGGGGGAATGAGTCGACTGTGGAATAGTCGCGAACGATGTTCGGCGGGAAATCACTCGCTTCAAGTTTTATTGGTGCCAAGTGCAAGCAGAAACAAGAAAAGAAAAGCTAGTTTGCACCTTTGATTATAAATTCGCTGCTTTCAATCGGTCCAGCGGAAGGCGTAAACGGAAGGTTCCGAACCCCCTATTCTGGAGTCGCGCTAAGCCTTTAAGCCCTTCTCGATTTCTTCGAAGACGATCTTTAGGGCCTGCGTCTCCTGCTCGGTACGTTTGGCAACTCGATATACCTCCTCGATCGTCGTCAGACCCTTCATCGCCTTCCGCATCCCATCGCAATAGAGCGTGGTCATGCCTTCCTGAATGGCTTGCTTCTGAATCTCAATCGTGGATTTGCCAGCGAACATCAACTCGCGAACCTTGCTGGAAACCACCATAAGTTCGTAAATTCCCATCCGGCCGCGATAGCCGGTCTTCTGGCAGTAGCCACAGCCCTTGCCTTTAGCAAAGGTCGCCTTGTCGGCAATCTCCTGCGGAATGCCTGCGTCTTCCAGAACCGCCTCGGAAAGCTTCACTTGCGTCTTGCATCGCTTACAAATCGTCCTCACTAGGCGCTGCCCAAGCACCGCAACCACCGAACTTGCTACCAAATATCCAGGCACTCCCATGTCCACCATGCGTGTGACAGCACTGGGCGCATCGTTCGTATGTAGTGTACTAAATACCAAGTGTCCAGTCAAACTGGCCTGAATGCCCATGGATGCAGTCTCTGTATCTCGCATCTCTCCGACGAGGATAATGTTGGGTGCCTGACGCAACATGGAGCGGATGATCCGAGCGAAGTCGAGGCCAATCTGGTGCTTAACTTCCACCTGATTGATTCCTGGCAGGTAGTATTCGACAGGATCTTCAGCTGTAATAATTTTGCGGTCTGGGCGGTTCATCGCATTTAGAGCCGCGTAGAGTGTCGTGGTCTTACCAGAGCCAGTCGGGCCGGTTACAAGCATGATTCCGTTCGGACGTTTGATGGTCTGGTTGAATACCTTGAAGTCGCGTTCGCCCAAACCGAGCTGTCGGATGCCGACTTTGATGTTGTCCTTATCCAACACTCGCATGACCGCCGATTGGCCGTGGTTGGTAGGAATGATACTAACTCGCAGATCGAGCTCTTTTTCTCCGACCGTGACTTTGATTCGACCATCCTGAGGACGGCGTCGTTCGGCGATGTCCATATCTGCCAGAATCTTGATACGCGATAACACCGCCCCGAGCAGCCTCCGC
>PKCQ01000615.1 GCA_002862265.1 Planctomycetaceae bacterium
AGTTACACTTGCCATGAGGTTGCCAGTTTCCGATTTCAAATGTTCTTGAATATTGTTTTCTGTGGAGATTCGAATGAAGCGGCACAACAACGCTTAGTGAGCCGCTGGTTTCGCCTCGGCATGCCCCTCGTCGACACCATGAGCACCACCTTCGCGGTGACCACCCTCGTGGCCTTCACCGTGACCGCCATGCCCGTGACCAATATCTTCTAACTGGTCATGCGTACGTAGACGTGGATGTGTATTTCGAATCCGCGCCAAGTAAGTCGTCCGAGGCTTGATATTCAGCTCGCCGAGCATCTCGTAGTTGCGAGGATCATTCCGAAGCTGCGACACCTTCGACGCTTTATCTTTCTTATCACCAAAGACGATAGCCTGAGTCGGGCAAGCCTCCTGGCAAGCAGACTTGATCTCGCCATCCTCAACCGGACGACCTTCGGCTCTCGCATGAATCTTACCGTTCTGCACACGCTGAACACAGTAAGTACACTTCTCCATCACACCACGCCCTCGGACGGACACGTCCGGGTTCAGCACCAACTGCTGCAGCCGGCGATTAGCTTCCTCGAGCTTGCCACGCTGCCCCCAACCGTAGAAGTAACCATACTCAGTGTTGTAATTAAAGTAGTTGAACCGCCGCACCTTGTAAGGACAGTTGTTGGCACAGTAACGAGTGCCAATACACCGATTGTAAGCCATCGCGTTGATGCCTTCCTCTGTGTGCACGGTTGCTGCAACCGGACAAACCTGCTCGCACGGAGCAGTCTCACAGTGAGCACAGGCAACAGGCTGATTGACGATCTTTGGCGTCTCAACATCACCACGGAAATAACGGTCTACTCGAATCCAATGCATCTCCCGACCGCGACTAACCTGCTCCTTACCGACAACCGGAATGTTATTCTCCGCCTGACAAGCAACTACACAGGAATTACAACCCGTGCACTTATTCAAGTCGATGGTCATCGCCCAACTATAAGGGACAGTCGGATCGTCATCCAAAGCCTCGATAGGCTCCTCCCATAACGACTTGAGCTCTGGGTGGTGAGTCCCCAAAGCCTCCACGTACTCGCCATCAACTTTATCGACCGTGCCTTCACGGCTCAGGATCGCAGCTCGCTCTTTGGTTATCTCAAGACCGTGATCCTCGATCGCAAAGTGATCCTGAGTAGTAGCCAACTTGTACGGCTTCGATGTAGCAAGAGCCTTGACCCCCACCAGAATATGCCCGTTATTCGGATCACGCAGCGCCGAAACGTTTGAACCGACACTAACCTGCTCATTGCTATCCACAGCCTCATCACGGCACACTCGCCCGTAGCCCAGATGCACCGTAACGGAACCAGCCGCCTGGCCAGGCATGACGAAAACAGGCAGTTCCACGTGCCGCTTCTCATCGACCATCAACTTGACAGTCTCAGTCATACTTCGCTGGCCCTGCCTGAGCCCCAGCGTATCAGCAGTCTTCGGACCAACGATTGCCGCGTTATCCCAAACAATCTTCGTCATTGCCTGCGGAAGCTCTTGCATCCAGACATTCTTTGCGAAGCGACCGTCATAAAGCGTGTCGCTCGGCGCGAACACAACCTCAAGCTCGTTCGATTCAAACTCGCCAGGAGTCACCTCGCCAGCCAAAGCAAGATCAGCTACCTCACCAACCGGCAAAGCAGCAGCAGAAAACCCCTTCATGAAACCATCGTGCAGAGTCTCACGCCAACTTCGCGAGCTAACGGCCGCACCAGCAACGACGGCAGCTGTAGCCTTGACAATTTCCTCGCCAGGCAAAGCCTGCCCAAGAACCACGGAAAGCACCTCAATGACACTCTTACCGTTCAGTAGCGGCAAAATCTGAGGCTGACCAACGCCGTAGCTCCCGTCAACACCGAGCACATCACCCCAGCTTTCAAGCTGGTGCGCCTGAGGCAAAACCCAACTACTCTTGTCCGCCGTCTCGTCTACAAACTCACCGATATAAACAACATGATCTAGCTTCGCGAGCTGCTCACCGAGAGCGGAAGCTCCAGGTGCAGAGTACACAGGATTATCCCCGAGAATCCAGACATGATCCACCGCACCAGCCTCGAGCTTCCGCGACAGATCAACCAAAGAACCAACCTCGACGCTCAATGCGGAGCGACTCGGCATCAACATGACAGTCTTACCAAAATTGCCGAGCTTCTTATTCAATCGCAGTGCAGCAACCTGAACTCCGAGCGGCTGGTGCGAGCCTACCGACACGACACCCGACCCCTTGTGAGCCACAAGATCCTCAGCCATCGCGTCAACGAACCGCTCAAGCTGCTCCTCAGCCTCAATCTTGTCGTACTCCTTCTCACCCCCTGCAGCCGCAGGAACCTGCGCGCCGGCCAGAAACTCATCAACACGCCTCTCGAGTTTAGCAACCAACGCACCAACCTGAGAGCTCTTGACTGCCATTCGAGAATCAGCCGCAGCACCCGTGACCGAGTACCGAGCCTCGACAGAGTACAAGCGATTCATCTTCCCCGGCTCTGGCGTACGCCCCTTCGCAAACTGACGCGAGTACAGGACGCTATTCGAATCATTGCCAAGCAGGTCACTATCAAGCGCGCAGATGACCTTGGCAGCATCAAGCTTCAACAACAATTCGGCCGGCTTGCCCGCCGCACTTTCACAAGCCTCGGCCTGGGCCGAAGCATCGACAGAGGAGTGCTGAACCAAAGTTGCCTTGGGGAACGCAGCAGCAGCCTCAGCAACCAACCGGTTCACCGAAGGAGACAGCGAAGGCGACATTACAATCGCAAGGTTCTCACCACCATTGGCCTTCAACACCCCAACTTCATTCGCGGAATACTCAGCGAAAGCTTCCCAGGTCGAATCCTGCAGCTTGCCATCAACCCGCTTCTTCACCTGGCTAGTACGATCGGGATCGTACAACCCAAGGACACAACCCTGCGAAAAAACATCCGTGCCAGCACTGGCAAAATACTTCCTGCCGCCGGAGAGATCATTTGGCTCGGAGCCAACCATCAACGGATGCCCAGGGTTACCGTCAACCTTGATCGGACGGCCATCAACATTACTAACAAGCAAATGAACAGCCCGCCCAGCTAGCTCGAAATTCGTCGCATACTTCTTCGCAACGCCCGGGATCGTGTTTTCCGGGCGATTGACCATCGAAGCGATCTCACTTGGCCCATACCGGCAGCCTGCGGCGGAGCCAAGAGCCAGAGAAGCACTCATCAGCTTTAGCCAGCGCCTCCGAGAGACCCCATCCGGAAACTCAGATGCGGCCTGCGGAAACTCACGATCCAAGAACTGCTCGAACTCAGGGGTGCCCTCCAGTTGCCCCAGGCTCCTCCAGTAGCCGGAGCCCCCAACCACGGGACCCTCCTGGGCTACACCCGGAGTTTGGCTTACGTCTGTACTTGGAAGCTGTTCTGACTTCATCTCTTTATTGCCTAACTACCGTTTCGCTAGTCCGATTCGTCCGATTAAGAATGGATGGACAAGCCATCAAGAGAATCGGACCCTATCGATGGCAAACTGCACAGTTCGCCCGCGGGTGAATATTGTTCTCTTTAATCAGGGCTTCACCGATTTCGCGGCGAGTCTGCCCATCCTCTGGCTCCCAATCCAACTTGGTGATTAACTCGCGAGGACGAATATGCTCGGCAGGGTCGTTATGACACTCGATACACCAAGCCATCGACAACTCCTTCGCCTGATAGACCTTCTCCATCGTATCAATACGACCGTGACAACTCACGCAGCTAACACCACGGGTCACATGTGCCGAGTGATTAAAGTAAACATAATCCGGCAAGCGGTGGATACGCACCCATGGAACTGACTGATCAGTGTCCCAACTCTCATGCACCGCTCGAAGCTTTTCACTGCCAGGGTGTACCGCCGAGAGCTTTGTCGCACCATCCTCCCCAATCGGAGAGTGACAATTGATGCACGTTGCAGTTGGAGGGACCGAAGCATGCGCCGACTTCTCCACATTTACGTGGCAATAGCGACAGTCCATCTTCAGCTCACCTGCATGGATCTTGTGACTGAAGGGTACTGGCTGAGTCGGCTGATAGCCTGGATTGAGCGTTAAATCGTCAGTGGCCCCCATAAACATAGCGCCCGCATACCCGCCTCCACCGATAGCAAAGAGCCCAGCGAGAGCGACAAACTTATTGATCCAGCGAGGAAATAAGAATCGATTCATGATTCTGCGTGTTACCTGTGCAGATTGCCTATTCGAAGCCTTGACGAATACAAAACCCAACCTGATTGAACCGTTGAGAGCAATGACCTGAGAGACCGACGCCTCAGCCCGAATGAACCCAGACCGCTTCAGAAATATAGGAGTCGTAGTATCGTCCTAATATCTGCCGTTGTTAAGGCTAGGATAACGCCTTTCTGAGCCCACCTTACGTGACAAATGGTCGCACAGGGATCCCGCCAACCTTGCGGAGCCATTCACCCCCCAATCGACTCCTAGCATGAAGAATCACCCCGCAAGCTCCGGTGACAAGTCGTTCTATGCGGGCGGCCTGGGTAAAGTGCGTTCACTTGTCCGTCTCCCCAAGTT
>PKCQ01000227.1 GCA_002862265.1 Planctomycetaceae bacterium
CCATGAAGAAGGCGCACCGCCCGGTATGGCGTCCTGTGGGTCCGTTGGCAGTGCCCACCTTCACCACCAAGTTGCCCCTGGCGATGAAGAGGGGCCGCACCAGGCGACCTGGAATATCTTCATCGTCAGCTGCTGGTCCAGGGTAGGTCTGAACGAATCCAGTCTGTAGGACTTCACGGATGGTGTAGGTGCCTGCACCTGGGAATTGCAGGGTATATGTTCCATCTGCCGCTGTTTGAGTAGCAGGCTCGCCAAGATCAATTCGATTGTCGCCATCCTGGTCTATGTAGATCCAAACACCTTCGATTGGTGGCTCAGAGATATCGCGAATGCCGTTTCCATTCACGTCATTCCACTTGCGGCCAGTGACCTGTGAGTTCGCAATCGCGTTGCCAAAGTTGACACCACCTGACGTTTGATTAGCGGCGGCCGTCACTGTGACCGACTCGGCCGTAGTCAATCGATAGTTAGCTGGAACGATCTCGCGAATGGTATAGGTCCCTGGAGCTACGACAAGTTGGTAGGATCCATCGGAGGCACTTACGGTCGAAATTTCACCAGCATCCAAACCGCCATTGTTATTCAAGTCAGCATATACCGTGACGTTGCCTAAGCCGCGATCAACGGAATCGAGCAAACCATTCGCGTTGACGTCATCAAATACTTGCCCCGAAATCACACCTCCGTTGGCCTGACCATTTGACAAGGCCCAACCGATCCAGTTAACCGTGTCATTCACGCCGCCCTGGACGAACGCCCCTTCGGCCGTGAACTCATCCACGTTGAAGAGAAGCGGCACGTCATCCACGTTTCCAAAGATGCCGTCAGGCCCCGCCCCAGACGAAACGATCGGATCGTAAAATTGATCCATGAGCCCAACCGGTGCGAACGCATTGTTGGTCGGATCTTGGTGGCGGCCGCCAAAGAAGTGTCCCGACTCATGGGCAATAACCATCGACATGAGTTCGGCTACGACGTCCACCGGCCGAGCAAATGGATCGATGGGGATAGACGCGAAACTTGCTTGAAGCACGTCGTGGAACACAAGAGCCGTTTCCTCAGGGGCAAAGTTTCCGGCATCCACCGACTCCGCTATACCAAGAACTCCCTCAAAACTGTCATCCTGGAAGAACTCCAGCGCATTGCCCCCAATGACGACACGAGACACATTTGGCAGCCCCCATGGATCCGGATGATCCTTTGAGTTGCGGATCTCGATTCCGTAGTTTGGATTGGTAGTCTTTGTTCCAAGGTCATCGTATTTGGCTTGAAGACGGGTAACGACCTCATCAATGAACCGCTCGTAGTCAGCATCCTGAATCCCGTATCCAGCAAGAGCATTCCGGGTTGATGGAATGCGTCCAGTCCCGGGGATTGGTATGAATAGAGATCTCGGGATGAATGCGCCATCAAAATCCAAAAATAGAATTTGCTGGTTCCCTGCGTCTTGCGTCTCGAGGGCCGCGCGGTATTTGCGTAGTTCCAAGCTGTAGGGGCCGCCCGCATCGCTGACTCGGATGTAGTAACGTCCGCTCTCTGGCACGATGTAATGCAGAACGAGATCGTCAGGCCCAAGAATGTCGTCAGCGTTTCCACGCAAAGGAGAGCCCTGTGGCGAAGCAGGTGGACCAACCAACCCTGGGGACGCAATCAACTCTTTACCGCTCAAATTGTGCATCGACATGATCGGAACGGTAGCGGACGTAGTTGGTACGAACCGTGAATCAAGAATATCACCGGCTTGTAAATCAAACGCAAACCAATCAGCGTCGAAAGCACCGACGGTGTTGCTACCGGCAATGTTTACACCGAAGTTATCAGCCAGAGGAACTACTTGGGCGATGTTTATCGAGTTATTTGGCTCAACCTCAGCAATATTGACCAGATCATTCGAACCGCCTTCACCACCGTTGCTAGTGCCATGATCTCCGTACTTCGAGACAATCGCGGCGATAGACTGGTTTGCCACCTCTTCGTTGGAGAAAAGAACTTGCTCTCGCAAGATTCCTTCCAAATCCGACGCGAGCATTTCTCGCTTTTCTAAAGTCTCAACACTGCGAATTCTCTGCTTCAGAGTTTTCATCGTGAGATCATTGCGGGAGTTAGACCGTCGAACAGACTTGCGTGACTTCACTTTGGTACGTCCTCAATCGAGCAATTGCCGAGACTTAAGTTCGGTTGGATTGTTCTAGCTGCGGGGAATTCGGAGATTACCTAAGACTGGTAAAATAAGTACTTTCGCACGATTAACCCGCGCAAACATCGAAAAGCATCGCCATGATAAGATGCGAAATTTAGGTAAAAAGCAGTCTCGATTCTAATTCCGCTCTTCACCGTGTCAACGAACCGCAATGGACCTCTGATGACTGTTACCTTACTCAAGTTCCTGATAGGTCCCATTTTTTAGGATTGCAACGATCCGCAAGGAAATCCGGGCAATATAGAAAGGCTAGCGAAATACAACTAACGCCCTTGAGCCACCACGGACGGCGCGAAAACCAATATTTCCGAAGCTCCTAAGGCCCAATTGGCCCTACCCGCGAAAAATACGCAAGACAAAAAAGGTTACCACATCAATTTTCTCTAGTCCCCCAAACGCCGAAAAATCAGAATCGCCAACCCCATCCTCAAGGCAATTCGAAAGCCCGAAGTGGGATTCGCCAGAATTCCCTGCTGCTGAGCATCCCCGAGCGGAGCCGACTGGATGCGACTGTGCTCATGATGGTAGTGAGATATTCCCAGCATTCGAGGAATGCTTCGGAAAACATGCCAAGCTAATTCAATAATAAGTTCCCGATCGGAGCCACCGCTCGATGCCGAGAGAACGCGGCCAGTAGGGCAAGCCAGGCTTGAGGGAGTTCTGCCTCAGCTCACCACGATTCTGACGGAGGCCATCGGACAACAAAACCCAAACCAACAATCTGACATCAAACACACACCAACCACAATCCGACATAACCAGAAAAAACTGAGAAAAAAGGCCACGCAAGAAATACGGCACCGCCAAGCAGAACCCCAAGGTTCCACCCCTCCGCTCTAACGAGGTCGATTCCACATCGCGAGTCAAAAAAACCCACCCAAAACCACCAATATCGCCAGCAGCATCGCAGCCAGCCGTCGCCACCAGCCCAAGCTTGAGCCCAAACCAGCGATCCTAGGAATTTCAACAAAAAAACGAAGTGGACACTTAGTTTTCTATAAAACTTGCCGTGCTCATTAAGTAGGCACCCCCGCAGTGCCCAGCCTCTAGGCATCGGCTGCCCGCTTTTCGCCACAGCGGGGTCAATAGGCATAAGTCCTTATTTTGCTAGCAGTTACGGCGAGGCGTTTGCCTTGCAGTAAGGATTGCTGCAGATCGCATTCGAGACGACGGAGGTCTCGACGATTCGATTGCAAACCAAAGAGGACGTTATGAGCTCAGATCCCACGAACCAGTTTGGGGCAAACCAATTCGGATCCCCAGGTAGTTACCCGCCCCCCAAGCCATCTGGATTCCAAAGCCGACCAGCTGCTCCCGCGCCGGCAGCCCCAAGCCCAGCCCCCGCGCCTGCTGAACCAGCCTTCGGAACCACGACTGCCACTGCTCCCCAAGTTACCACAGCGCCCCCGGAGGAAGGCACCAAAGAAAAGACGCCAGAAGTGAACTCCAAGTTGGCTGCCGACCTCAAGCAGTTTGATGAAGTCGCTGCACGTGTTCGAGCCACTTGCGTCCCATCAACGGACTTTTCTCAACGCTGCCAGCAAGCCTTCGACGTCGCCAACGAGCTATTTGGAAACGCGCCGACGTGGGTCTGCTTCTACCGAGAACTACTCGGCGGCTCTGGACTCGTTCACACCATTTTCAATAACAACACAGATCTTGGCGCTTTCCTACGGACCGAACAGTACCATCAGATTCAACTGATGCTGACCGCGCTTCGTAGCCGCGAGATGCCTGAAAACGATCCCAACGACCCGCAACGGATGATCACCGTTCGTCTGCCCAAAAGCCTTCACGAAGCTATGTGCGAAGAAGCTGGAAGACTGAACATCAGCGTCAACCGTCTCTGCATCAGCCGGATGCTTCAGCTACTCGATCCGAAGATGATCCCGGAGACGACCTCGAAGCCTAGAGGACGCAAACCACGCACTCGCCAGAAAACATCCTAACTTACCAACCCTGCATCTTTGGTTTGATGTTGAAATGAGCAGGCTGAGCAATGCCCGGCCTGCTCTTTCTTTTATGAACCAATACAGTTTTTTGCTGACATTGCCCCCTGGCTCACACTTAGCTATGTAAGCAACATGGAATTTGTTGTCGACTTAGCACATTTCAGTGGACCTCTCGATCTGCTGCTCCACATCGTCCGCCGAGAAGAACTCGAGCTGGCGAAGCTACCTCTTGCGCAGATCACCGAACAGTACCTAGACTTCCTAGAGATCCTAGTGGAACTGCAGATCGATGATGTCGCTGAGTTTCTAGAAATTGCAAGTTTGCTGGTCGAGATGAAATCCAAGCAAGCAATCCCGCGAAGCTCGGAAGAGGCTCAGGCAGACGAGGCCGAGGCGCAGAACG
>PKCQ01000427.1 GCA_002862265.1 Planctomycetaceae bacterium
CGTGAAGTCCAGGTGCTGAAGCTACTGGCTACTGGGTACCTCAACAAGCAAATCGCTTCTGAGCTAGGCGTTGGCCTCCGAACGGTTGAGACTTACCGCAATCGCGTGATGCAAAAAATCGGCGCCACTTGCTTTGCCGATGCTGTGGCCTTTGCGATTTGTGTCAAACTTCGCAAGCCAGGAGTTCGCTCACAAGCTGTTTAGTTTGAAATTCAAACGATCATCTTGGCCCGTGCAAGCAAAGGCATTCTTACGGGCTTTTTCAGTGATAACCAACGTGTTTTGAGCTGAAATTTAGCCCTATATTCTCGTTGTTGAGTCGGAGTGCTGCCGCGTACTGAAGAAGCACAAGGTATTGAAGGACTCCACCACCCGCGCTTGAGCTTCTCGAACTTTTAAGAAACCCGCGCTCTCGCGGATAGGATGCTCCCTGGAGCCCATGTATTCTTGCTTCTTTTTGGATTTTCAGAAACGAATCTTGTTTGTTCGACATCTATGCCTGAATGAGCTCAATCAAGCAAAGATAAGGAGCTTCGGGAATAGGTTACTCATCCTCAAATGACCAGAAATGGGGCTGGTCTTTGCGGCCAAACAACCTTTCTCCGGCCGCTCGTCTATAATTGACAACTTATTCATAGGTGAACAGACGGCCAAAGAGGAACAACATCGATGAGTACGAGTGCAGAAGCACACTCTGAAGTTCAGCAGCTTAGCGGGGATGACGTCCAAGCAATTGATCGTCTTCGCGAGGCTTATCAGAAGCTGGTAAGCGAGTTGGGTAAAGTCATTGTTGGGCAACGCGACACCATTGAGAGTCTTGCGATCTGCCTGTTTGCCCGTCGACACGCATTGCTCATGGGCGTTCCAGGTTTGGCTAAAACATTGCTGGTGAGCAAGTTGGCAGAGACGCTTTCGTTGCAGTTTAGCCGCATCCAGTTCACGCCCGATTTGATGCCGATGGACATTACGGGTACTGATATCTTGCAAGACGGTGAAGGTGGTCGTCGCGAATTTCAATTCGTGCAAGGTCCAGTGTTCGCCAACATTGTTTTGGCGGATGAGATCAACCGTGCTCCGCCGAAAACACAAGCAGCGATGCTCGAAGCGATGCAGGAGCAACGGGTGACGGTCCTTGGTAAGGAGTTTGATTTACCTCCGCCATTTATGGTTCTGGCAACTCAAAACCCAGTGGAACAAGAAGGTACCTATCCGCTACCTGAGGCTCAGCTTGACAGGTTCATGTCATTGATCGAGCTCGATTATCCGAATGAAGAGGAAGAGATCGAGATCGCGCGTACGACGACTGGTGGCGAGTTGGCAAAGCTGGAACGTTTGATGGCTGCGGAGGAGATCATCGAACATCAGAACTTGGTGCGTCGTGTGCCAGTCCCCGATCATATCTACACTTATTGCGCACGGCTGGTCCGCAAGACGCGACCCAATGGGGACACCTCGCCGGAGTGGCTTAAGCCGTTGGTCTCGTGGGGCGGCGGCCCTCGGGCGGTGCAAAACTTGATCTTAGGTGCCAAAGCCCGTGCCGCTTTATACGGTAGTTATATGGTGCGAAACGAAGATGTCAAAGCAGTTGCTCCTGCCGTTCTGACCCACAGAATCATCACAACCTTTGCCGCGCAAGCTGAGAAGGTGAGTGCAAGCGATATCATTATGCGTCTCGTGGATGAAACACCGGATGCATAGCTTCACGCAAGGATGCGTAACGCTTCTATTATTTTTCGCTCGAACGTTTTAGCACCGAACTAGCAAATAGCAAAACCTTCCATTCTCCTGCCTGTTTACAGAACCGAATGTCAACTGATCGTAAACAACGAAGTTTTCTCGATCCGAGGGTGATTGCACAACTCGGTGCACTGCCGTTGCTGTCGCGGAAACCGATGCTTGGAAGTGTTTCTGGCCGGCATGCGAGCCCGCACCGCGGGGCTAGCGTCGAATTTGCGGAGTATCGCAAGTACGTGCCTGGCGATGACTTGCGGCGACTCGATTGGCGTGCCTACGGTCGCTCCGATCGCTTCTATATCAAAGAGTTTGAGGCTGATACGAACCTGCGGATGGTTCTAGTGCTAGATACAAGCGGGTCGATGGATTTCGGCTCGGTGAGCACGACCAAGCTCGAGTACGGCAGGCGTATCTCTGCTGCTTTAAGCTATCTCGCAGTACAGCAGGGCGATGCTGTCGGGCTTTCTTGTGTTGCCGATGGGATTGTTCACAACATCCCTGCTAAGCGAAATCCGGCTCACTTGACCACGCTTTACGACACGCTTGAACAGGCAGAGCCGCAAGGCGAGACTGGGTTAGTAGAGGTCTTGCACGAACTCGCCGAGACCGTTCGGCAGCGTGCGTTAGTAGTAATACTTTCTGATCTGTTCGTGGATACGGAGCAACTGAGGGAATGCTTCGAGCATCTCCGGTTTCGTAAGCATGACGTCGCTGCATTTCATTTGTTGGACCCCGAGGAGTTGGGCTTTGCGTTTCAGCGTCCGACACGATTTCTGGACATGGAAGGCGGGACTGCAGTTTTTGCGGATCCGATTGAAATAGCTGATCGGTACCACCGGGCTTTGAACGAATATTTGGAGTCCTTGCAAAAAGTCGTTTTGGAGACAGCAGTCGATTACCGCCGCATCTCGATCGACTCTGCTTACGAAAAAGAGCTGACGAATTTCTTGGTCGATCGCGCTCATCGGAGGAGTGCACGATGAGTTTTCTGCAGCCATTGATATTGGCGGCAATGCCGCTGATCGCGCTTCCGATCTTGATTCACTTGATTAATCAATGGCGCTATCAGACCAAGCAGTGGGGAGCGATGAAGTTCCTCCTCGCAGCCAACAAGATGAATCGAGGTTTCGCTCGGATCCGTCAGTGGTTGATTCTGACCATGCGGACCCTGGCCGTAGCTGGGTTGATCTTTGCCGTTGCACGGCCTCTCGCCAGCGGGCTGCTTGGGCTCACTGGCGGCGGAAGTACGGACACCACCATCGTGATTGTGGATCGTTCGCCGAGTATGCAGCAGCAAGGATTGGGAGGGCTTTCGAAGCTGGAAACTGCCAAACGGCAGATCGGCGATGCGCTAGGCAAACTTGGCTCAAGCAATTTTGTGGCTATCGATTCCAGCTCGGGTAAGGCACAGAGTTTCGATACCGTCGAAGCTATGGTTGATTCCGCCGCGTTTTCAGACTCAGGTTCGTCCGCTGACTTTACTGTTTTGATGCAAGCTGCATTGGATTACATCAAGACGAATAATCCTGGTCCTACGGAAGTCTGGATGTGTTCCGATTTGCGTGAGTCTGATTGGAATTCAAGCAGTGGCACTTGGAGCGTCATTCGCGAAGGCTTCGAATCGCTGCCGCAGTCGGTGCAGTTCAACATGCTGGCTTATTCGCAGCCCCCAAAAAGCAATGTTGCAGTAAGAGTTACCAAAGTCCAACGCGTTACGGAGACAGTTGCCGGTGTGGTGGAGAATGCTGTTTTGGTTTCAATGCAGTTTACTCGTTCCGGAGAGTTGTCCGACGACGGCAAGATGGATTTGAAGGTTCAGATAGAGATAGATGGTGCACGAAGCGAATTGACCGTTCAGATGACCGGAGCATCTACGGAGATTCGCAATCATCGAGTACCACTTGCCAGCGATGCGGTTAGCGGATGGGGCACTATTTCGTTGCCAGCTGACGAGAACAATTCTGACAATCAGTACTACTTCGTCTTCGCCGAGGAGGAAATCCGGCGTATCGTTGTCGTCAGTGATGATCGCAAGGATACGCGGGCTTTGGAGATCGCGGCGGGGATTACACCAGCTGGCGAAACAAGCTCTACCGTGGATGTGATCGCACCCCAGCAATTGGACTCCTTGGCGTTGGAGGACACGGCGCTTCTGCTCTGGCAGACAGATCTTCCAGATGCGAACACGACATCAGCTGTTCAGAACTTTGTGGACGGCGGAGGACAAGTCATGTTTTTTCCGCCGACGAGTTTGGCGGCTGGAACCGGTATGCAAGTCCGCGGGAACTTTGGAGGCGTTGCCTGGGGCGATTGGAACTCGGACGAGAAAGTGATGGTCGAGAACTGGCGGGGCGATCAGGACTTATTGGCTGCAACCAACAGTGGAGTTGGACTGCCCGTCGGCCAGATTGAACTTGGTGGTTACGCGAGTGTCCGTAGCGAAGCTGAGCTCTTGAAGCTCGGGACGCTCACCGGTGGTGATCCGCTCTTGGCCAAGTTGCCAACGAATCGCGGAGGCGTTTACTTCTTTACTGCTTCCGTGAACCCGAGTGCCTCGAGCCTCGCTAAAGGTGGCATCGTGTTATTCATCACGGTACAACGGGCGATTGAGCAAGGACAACTTGCTCTCGGCAACACAACGGCCCGGACGGCAGAGTACAGCGATGAACCGACAGGTGAGTGGCGGAAGCTTACCGGGGGCGACGAAGTTTTGTCGACGGAGTTTACGGCACAAAGCGGTGTTTACCAGTTGGGAGACGGGCTGTTTGCTGTGAATCGCGCAACCCATGAGGATCGGCAGGATTTGTTGGAAGACGAA
>PKCQ01000304.1 GCA_002862265.1 Planctomycetaceae bacterium
ATGATCGTATCGATCACCAGCCTGAAAGGTGCAGTCGTGGCTTCCTCGTCTCGCTCCTTTTCCTCGTCGTCTGGCCACGTGGCCTTGTAGTCCGTGAAAGCCTTCGCGGCAGCAGCTAAAGCACTTTCTGGGCCAGCGGGGTCTTTGATTGCCTGGGCAAACTCTTGCACCTTGTTTCTCCAGGAGCCCTCGATACCATATTTCCGTCTCAAGAGTGCGTTCTGTATCTTCTTGAGTTCCCCAAATGATCGAGAGCGTTCGAGTCGTAGAACCCGAGGTCTTGGTGCGTTGTGAATCCTTAATGGCGTTCGCACAGGGGCCTGACTGGTCAAAAAGGCAGAGCAAACCACCAATGTCTATTTCTTGTTCGCTAAGATTGAACACATAACTGCTTCCAGACTCTGCTACCTGAATGCTGAGTGGCTCTACGGCCAAGTCCAAATCAACCACACTGATTGGTAGGCCGCTGTGCAGCGAGCAAACGTTGCAGGCATCGACGGCCAAGTTGATGGAACCTAACCGTCCAGCCACTTCGGCTTTTAGCAAATACTCAGAAGCCGGTTTACTTCTTCCAGTCGGCTTGAAGCCACTAACTCGCAGCATGTCGCGCACAGCTTTTCGAATCGTATCGTTGGATTCGATTGGAGCCTGAACTGCGAGGGATAATTGAAGCGTTAACGAAGACGCATCCATTTCCACCAAAGGGCGAGGGAACTCCGAAACAAAATACCGTGCATCGAGCTTTGGGTGTTCGCAAACGTCAACCGTGCGATCTCGCATTGTTCCTCCTTCAAACATTAGTACCACCGCGATGCGATATCCATGTGCGAAGCTCGAGCCGGCGGCTTCGCTGAAGAATCAGATGAATTGAGCAAAATTCAAACAGCAATCGTAGGATAGTCTTCTGAAAGCCTAGCCACTTCAGAACACAGTGCGAATTGGCTATTGCTGCTACCCCAAAGTCCAGTCAGCAGAATATCCCGAAAAGGACTTAGACGGCACTCTGCCGACATGAAGTGTAGCCGAAGCATTTCGGGGTGTGGGACATCGAGGAGAGAGACGGGGGAATCGGGGCCAGATCGTCTAGCTAGACCGCGACTAAGCCAAACTGTAAAAAACGATTTGTGAACCGTGTCTTTTGCGTCAACGAAACCGGCTCGCCGAACGTCCACCTATAAGATCGAGATCGCGCTTCCCCCACTTCGAGATAGATTGATGCAAACTACGACGATGCTAAGACGCTGCAAACTTCAGAAGGTGTACGTTTTTGTCTCGCTGCAGCTTGCTTTTTTCCAACGTAAGTGTTCGCGCGGATGAGATCCGCCCGATCTCGCCAAACGAGGATTCAAAAATGATCGGGGAATAATCCGGCGGGCTGCAGGACAAAGCAGAGCGTACGAAACAGAACAAGAAGCGCCTTCGGAAAAGAAAAACTAAGTCTGACCGGATGTTGAACCTCGGATTTACCCACCATTCGGGAGCGGGAAATTACTACGGCGTAATAGGTGCGACTACGGATTCCTGGAATCTTGTCAGCACGGGAACGACGGCAAATGATTTCATGTGCTACAGCGAAGCGTCCGGCAGTACCGCACGCATCCGTATCACTCGGCACGATGGCGCCTGGGGCATTGACGGGCACCTGTGTGTCTTTCGTGGCGACATCTACAACAACTGTCAGTGTAGAATTTAGACGTGACCTCCGTAGACCTGGAGCCTGGACGGTTGTATCGAGCGGCGTTGATGCTATCGGGCGTTGTTGATGCGAACGGTAAGAGCCGAGCCGATCCGTTATGCGTCCTGTGCTCCCTAATCACAAGGAATGGACCAGGACGAAGAACCAAGAAAAACAGAAACCCCTGAGAACCTGCATTCTCAAGGGCTTCTGAGGTTCAACAGTACCCCGTAAGGGATTCGAACCCCTGTTTCCGGATCGAGAACCCGGCGTCCTGGGCCGCTAGACGAACGGGGCATCAAAAAGGAAGACGCAAAAGTCTGAGACCGCCATACCTGTTTGTTGTTAGCGGGTTAGCAAGTCTACCCGAAGGCTTCGTTCTGAGAATCCCTGATTAATGAATCATCAACTCCCTGCCCTCTTCCAAGAGCTCAAGAATCTAACTCTCCTCAATCCGTTTCATAGGCTTCGCGTTCGAAGGGATTGTCTCGGTAGATCCTGCGACCGGTCAGCCACATGTAGGTAGACGAAAGGAAATAGGCCGTTAAGAAAAACGGCCCCCAACGCTCATACTGCGCCACATGCACCGTTTCATGCATTCGCGCTACGTCGAGAGAAGCCGCGGTTTGCCCAAGTATCGTATGGCCAAGAGTTAGCGCTAGCGTGAATTGCCCATTCGGAAGCCGCTGAATCATCCACTTCGTACCAACCTCGTAGAATTCAATCGCCCGTCCTCGAAACTGTACCCGCCCTCCAAAGCACATTCCGGTGCTCCCGAGTAGCAGGCCAAGCAAAGTATTGGGCGACACCCAGAGAACGCGAAATGTAAAAATGAAGTGTTTCAAAGTTGGATACGAGCCTCGGCTACGACTCGCGCTACCTTCGGTAAAGTGTTGAAAAGGATAAGAATTCGTCGCGAGGCAAGCGTTGGGAACCCTTGCCACTTTTCGGAGGCCCCGGCCGACCAGTCGAGAATCAGTTATAGTATTGACTCTCACCTTCTATCAGACCTAGACCACTCATATGCTTCACAATATTCCAACCGATGAACTCGGGCCACGTGGCGAGGCGATGGTGGAGGCTGTCGGCAAATGCGTGCACTGCGGATTCTGTTTACCTGCTTGCCCAACCTATCAAGAGCTTGAGAGTGAAATGGATTCGCCACGAGGACGCATCCTGCTGATGAAATCCGTGCTCGAAGGCGACCTCGAGATGGAGCACGCTCAGCCGCACATCGATCGCTGCTTGGGCTGTCTGGCTTGCGTGACACATTGTCCCTCAGGAGTCGAGTATGGCGAACTGGTGAGCTCGTATCGTGATCACGTAGAGCATAAGAAGGGCAATCGTAAGTATTCTCTACGTGACTGGCTGGTAGGACTGACTCTGCCGTATACCAAGCGATTTCGATTGGCGGTGACTCTCGGTCGTCTGACCAAACCATTGCAGTGCGCCGTTCCCAAGTCTTTGCGGCCAATGTTGGATTTAGTACCAGACGAGTTGCCAGCGCGGCAGCCCTTGCCAGAACTCATTCCGGCGGAAGGCAAACGTCGCGGTCGAGTCGCTCTACTGGTCGGTTGTGCTCAACAAGTCCTCGCACCCGATATTAATGCTTCGGCGGCTCGAGTGCTGAGTCGTAATGGAATCGAAGTTTATGTGGCCCGTGATCAAGGGTGTTGCGGCGCACTGGCTTGGCACACTGGACAAGGCAACAAAGCAAGCAAGTTTGCACGTCAGCTAATGTCGACAGTCCCAGGTGATGTGGATTGTTTCGTAACGACGGCAGCCGGCTGTGGGTCTGCTATCTCTGAATACCCACTCCTCCTAGCGGGAACAGACCTGGAACAGGACGCGAGGCGTTTGGCTGCTCGGACTATGGATATTTCGGCGTACCTCGATCAGTTGGACTTAGTGCCAGTCCCAGCACTCGAAACAACCAAACGAGTGGCTTACCATGACGCCTGTCATTTAGGGCATGCGCAGGCGGTTCGGAATGAGCCAAGACGTTTATTACGTCAGATTGGCAATCTAGAACTCGTTGAGTTATCCGACACCGACACCTGCTGTGGTTCGGCCGGAACCTACAACATTGAACAGCCTGAAATCGCACACTCGCTAGGGCGGAAGAAAGCGGATCTAGTCATTGCGACTGGTGCTTCTGCCGTGGTGACGGGGAATATCGGATGTTTAGTCCAGATTGAAAAACACCTCCAAGAATCCTCAAATCGAGTAGCGGTTTTGCATACTGTGCAGATCTTGGATCGCGCCTACCAAAAGAAACTCGTTTAGCGCAAATTACCTTCTCTTACCACTCAACTTGCCTTGCCTAAACGGCCGATAGCTAGCCCTGCCCAGGTTGGTAAAGGCGATCCAGTTCGCCCAACCCCCCCACGTTTCTTTAAGGATTCTAAGACGTATGACGCCATCGCAGATCTTTGAGGGCAACGAGTTTGAGGCCGTTCGTGAGTATGTCAAAACGGAACTTTGCGAGAAAAATGAATTAGAAAGAGACGCGTTTCAGATGTCAGAGCGCTTGCTCACCAGGCAAGGAAAGCCTTGTGGGTTTTATTTCTGCATTTACGGTCCTAGAAGCGTCCGACTTACGGCGGTCTGGGATCTGAACAAGAACTCAATTTTGTTCTATGACTCGCTTGGTCGCCGAGCAGGCAATCACCCGACTCCAAATTCCGATTGAACACCTTGAGAAGACTACGAAGCAATTATTCGCTTGCCGATTGGCAAGAACTCAGATTATTCAGAACACGAAAGAGCAGAACCAAACCTCGCCCCAGTGCAAACAGGATGTCTTTGCACCCGAGTTGGTTTTGAGACGCAAGGAGGAATAGAACGTGTTGATCCTGTCGCGC
>PKCQ01000525.1 GCA_002862265.1 Planctomycetaceae bacterium
GTAACCATTCTGCTTTAAAAACACCGCCAGGTTGATCATCGCTTCTAGGTCACTGCCAGGATGGCTAGCGATGAAGTAGGGAATCAAATATTGCTTCTTATCCGCAGCTTGCGATTCTTCCTTAAAAACATCCGTAAAGTACTCGAAGTCATCGTTGGCTGGCTTCCTCATCCTATGAAGCACTCCAGGATCAACATGCTCAGGTGCAACCTTCAAATGCCCGCCAACGTGATGACGCGTCAATTCCTTGATGTACTCAGGACTTTGCCTTGCAAGGTCCATCCGAACGCCGCTGGCAACGAGTACTTTCTTGATTCCTTCTGTTTCGCGAGCTTCGCGCATGAGCTCGATGATCGGTTGATGGTCGACGCCCAAAAGCTTACAGATTTTGGGGTGAACACAAGACTGACGCCGGCACTTGGCTTCGACTTCAGGCTTCGTGCACTTCATCTGATACATATTTGCCGTCGGGCCACCGATGTCAGAGATCGTACCTTTGAATTGCTTGTCTTTCGAAATCGCTTGGATTTCGTTAAGGATACTCTCCTTGCTACGTGACTGAATCGCCCTACCTTGATGCGCCGTGATCGAACAAAACGTGCAACCGCCGAAGCAGCCACGCATGATCGTCACCGAATCCTTAATCATGTGAAAGGCAGGTATCTTCTCTGTGTAAGACGGATGCGGCCGCCTCGTGTACGGCAAGCCATAAAGCCGATCCATAGCTTCTTCTGAAATCGGAAACTGTGGCGGATTGACGACGATCGCCTGAGTATCGTGCCATTGAATCAGACGTTTGGCATTGTAAGGATTCGTCTCATTGTGGATGATGCGAGTCGCTTCTGCAAAGCGTTCTTTGTCTGTCTTCACTTCTTCGAAGCTCGGCAGCTCCAGGCAATCTTCAGGCGGAGTTTCAGAAGCTCCCATAGCGTAAGCGACGCCGCGCATGTCGCGAATATCTTTGACTGTATCACCGTAGTCAAGTCGCTGAGCGATCTCGACTATCGCGTTCTCACCCATGCCGAAGACGACCAAGTCTGCCTTGGCATCGAGCAATATGCTGCGTCTGACATTATCGCTCCAAAAATCGTAATGTGCCAGCCGTCGAAGTGAGGCTTCGACGCCGCCAGCGATAACCGGTACACCCTTGTAGGCTTCGCGAGCTCGCTGGCAGTAGCTGAGCGTTGCACGATCCGGTCGCAAGCCGATCTTACCACCAGGCGAGTAAGCATCGTCATTCCGAACTTTGCGATTCGCCGTGTAGTGGTTGATCATGGAGTCCATGTTGCCGGCGCTGATACCAAAGAACAATCGCGGCCGTCCGAACGTTTTCCAGTCATCACAGTTGTGCCAATCAGGCTGCGAAATGATGCCCACGCGATATCCAGCTGCCTCAAGCGTGCGGCCTAGGATACTCATCGCGAAGCTCGGGTGATCGATGTAGGCGTCGCCGGTAACAATGACTACGTCGATTTCATCCCATCCGCGTTCGCGAGCTTCCTCCATCGACATTGGCAGCGCAAGAGTCGCCAACTGCCCAGTTGGCTGGCACTCAGCTGGCAAATTAGTCAGGAAGTGATCGGCGACTTCTGCTTCGCCGAGGACAGGTAGTTGCATGGTAGCGAACGATTTGTAGATGCTTGGAAGGCGAATGAAGGTAGAAAAGACGGAAGCCTATACTCCAAAACCCAAGGAATGCTGGAGCCTAGACTCCAGCATGGAAGAATCGGCAATGTTACTTTCTTGAGCGTAACAGTATATCCGCGGCCGAAGATCTTTCGAAGCAGAAAAGCCGCGACGAATTGTCAGAACCCTGCCAAACGTCAAGGTTCACAGGCAGCTCCTCCAGATGCCGAAGCTGCGTAGAGCTCGTAATCGCATTCAACAAGGCACGACGGATCACATCATAGCCATGATCGTTTGGATCCTCGACATCGGTGTAAAACCAGTAGGTGGGATCATCGCTGTGATAATGCTCACGCCAAAATTGGGCGCAGTGAACTCGATGCCCAAGGAACTCAGCGTGTGGCGGAACCGGAAAAACATTGTCCCGTTCCGCTGTTACTTTTTCGAACACTTTATTGAACCCCGCATGAATGGCCAATCCGTCCTCCCAGTGCTGCAGCATGAAACTTAACGCATCACCGACGCCATCCGTCGGGTCATAGATGTCTGCCAAATAGACTTCGCGGCCGCCGGGAAATAGCTCAATGATCTTGTCGAGCATTCCATTCAATCGCGTTTCGAAATTCTCTATCCAAGATTCCGCTTGCGCCAGCGTTGCGTTGTACATTGCTCCTTCGCTAGGCGGCGTCCAACCGTAGTTATGAATGATGTCGTTACCACAGGTCGTCATGACGACTAGACCGCACACCTCCGGGTAGGGAGCAAGGCGACCGTTGATATGCTCGACATGATGAAGCGAGGTGGAACCGGATACCGATATATTTTCCGAAGACAGATTGGGCAACACGACACTTAGGCACTTACCTTCCATGTCCGCGTACTCATCTTCAGGATTACGAATGAGCCGTTCAAAGTAACTATATTTTGCCGACTTGGCTCCCAACCCCGCGAAATGCTATCGCCAATCCCCGGCAGGTGCACTTTGCGTTCCGTCCATGTTTCCTGAGAGGGCTCTACGGCAACCTCAGGACCAGCTGGCCCGGATCCCACAGGCCGGTCCAGATAGTATCTGATGTAGACGAACGTTCCAACCAACACGAACAGAAGGACAGCAAAGTAGATTCTCACGCTTCGCCTTTTACGGCCATGTCGTCTCTTTTGCGACACTTCGCTTCAGATGCTACATTCGCATTGCTCATGAGATGAGCTTCCACCAAGATGAGAAAAAAGTGGTGGTATCGTTATAACAGCACGAAACTGCGGGGCACTTTCGAAACTGCCAATCACTGCCATTCGCGGGGCTCCCTGCCGTATCCCTGGACCTTTGCGACCGCGGAGCGGTTGGCGGCTTTTCATGATCGTTTGAAATTCTGGAAGATTGTTAGCAGCGACAGCAACAGCCGTTTTCGGTAGGTAGAGCAACAGCTTCCGGCTCACCGGTTGGTTCGTAGGCCAAGTTGGGCGACAACCAACGCTCTGCGGTCGCAAGTGGCATGCCCTTCCGCTTGGCGTAGTCTTCGACCTGATCCTTTGTAATGCGATCCACTGCGAAGTACCGAGCTTCCGGATGTCCGAAGTACAGTCCGCTGACACTGGCGGCTGGAGTCATGGCAAAACTCTCTGTCAGCTGCACTCCCGCGTTGTTCTCTGCATCGAGCAATTGGAAAAGTGTTTCCTTCTCAGTGTGATCAGGACAAGCTGGATAGCCAGCGGCAGGGCGGATTCCACGATACGACTCTTTGATCAAGTCTTCTTTGCTTAGACCTTCGGTCTTACCGAAGCCCCAAGCTTGACGTGCTTTCTCGTGCATCAGCTCTGCTAACGCCTCGGCTAAACGATCCGCAACTGCTTGCACCATGATCGCACTTTCATCGTCAAGAGCCTTCTTGAACTGAGCCGCCAATTCGTCGGCTCCGATGCCCGCCGTTACGGCAAAACCGCCGATGTAGTCTTCGCGACCACTCGCCGCAGGTGCAATGTAGTCGGCCAAGGAGCGAAAATCCTTCTGACCTTTTCGTTCCCATTGCTGTCGCAAGCAATGGAAACGAGCGAGTTCGCCATTACGAGATTCGTCAGCGTACAAGATGATGTCATCGTCATCGCTGGCAGCCGGCCAGAATGCATAAACTGCGTTGGCCTTGATCAGCTTTTCGGAAATCATACGATCGAGAAGCGAATTCGCTTTGTCGTAAACTTCGCGAGCAACTTCACCGACTGTCGGATCATCAAAAATCTTCGGATACTTGCCCTTCAGTTCCCAGGTCATGAAGAAAGGCGACCAGTCGATGTACGAACGGATCTCTTCAATAGGGAAGTCCTTGAGAGTCCGCACGCCGGTGAACTCAGGCTTGTCGATCTGCACATTATCCCAATCGGTAGCAAAGCGTTTCTCGAGCGCTTCGGCGTAGGGCACCAGTTTTTGCTGACGCCCACGATAGCTGGCAACTAGACTTGCCTGTTCAGCGGTATTGTTGAATATAAAACCTTCGCGAGAGTCTTTGCTAATAAGTTTTTCGACGACTCCGACGCTTCGGCTTGCATCGAGCACATGTACGACTGGAGCTTCACGAACCGGTGCAATCTTGACGGCAGTGTGCTTAGCACTAGTGGTTGCACCGCCGATTAGGAGCGGCATTTCCATCTTGCGCCGCTTCATCTCTCGAGCGACCGTAATCATCTCATCTAGACTTGGCGTGATCAGACCGCTCAGCCCAATCATGTCCACATCATGCTTGATCGCTTCGTCCAAGATCAAGTCAGTAGCGACCATGACGCCGAGGTCGATGACTTCGAAGTTGTTGCACTGCAACACCACGCCCACGATATTCTTACCGATGTCGTGAACGTCTCCCTTGACCGTCGCGATCAAGAACTTGCCTCGCGCAGCGGCGCCGTGGCTCGCGACG
>PKCQ01000527.1 GCA_002862265.1 Planctomycetaceae bacterium
CCATCGAACCAACCTTAGTGTTCAAGTAGATTCGATTCTCGAACAAACCTTCCATTCGCTTTTGCAGTGGACGGACCAAATCGCGATCAGCCCCCATCAGCAAGCCATCCATCAACTCCACAACACTGACCTTGCTGCCCAAGTTGGCGTAGACCGAGCCCATTTCGAGGCCGATGTAACCACCACCAACGACAAGCATAGTCTCTGGCACATCCTTCAGTTCCAAGGCACCAGTCGAATCCATGACGCGATCTGTGCCAATCTTGAATCCGGGCGGCATGGCAGGAACGCTACCAGTAGCCAGAATACAATGACTAAAGGTGAGCTTCCCGCCCTCAGGAATAGATTCGTGATCGCCTTCAAGACGCAAGGTTGTACTATTTTCAAAAACACCCTTAGCGCTGATGACTGTAACGTTTCGACGCTTAGCGAGATTGCTGAGTCCGCCACTCAGGTTCGAAATCACTTTTTCTTTGCGAGCTCTAACTTTGTCGATGTCGATATTGGGCTGCGAATACTCGACGCCCCAATCTTCGCGCATCTCGTCGACTTCCGAGATAAGTTTGGCAACGTGCAAAAGTGCTTTGGACGGAATACAACCGCGAAGCAGACACGTGCCTCCAAGCCGTGGATCGGCTTCGACGATCGTCACTTGCATGCCTTCGTCTGCTGCAAGAAAAGCTGCTGCATATCCGCCTGGACCGCCGCCCAGTACTACTAGATCAGTGTGCATTTGTCACCTTTTTGTTTCGCAAACTGGAGTCAGAACACTCGACTCCGCAAACAACTTTAGTCGTCGGATGCCCAAACGACTAGCCGACTGGCAGAATCAGCTGTTTTGCTGTGTCGAATCCAAATGGCAAAACGAAACGGCTGCTTGGCTTTGGCAGCAAATTCTCAGGCAAGTGTGGAGGAAGAATTTCGCTCCACGGGCCGTTTCGCGCTAAATCGTCCAAGATACTGCATGATGGCCGCTCGGTCTGACGGCTCAGTAATACCGGCGTCGATGCAGCATCGAAAAGCGGACGTTCGACCCTCAGCTTGAGAGCGACTTGAGCTCCCAAAGCAAGCGATTTTTTGAAGCCGGCTGAAACCCCATCGCGAAGGAAAACTATTTGGTTTGAGAATCGCAATGCGTCGTTCCAGAAAATGGGCAAAGAGAGTGATTCCCCCCACCTTCCACCAAGTGAAGCCAAATGATCAGGGATAAAGAGACACTACCCCGGCTCTAGCGTCGCCAAGAAACATGTTGCTCGAGAAAGGTCCGGATAGTCGTTGAGCAAATTAACTGCATGCTGACGATCGAAGGGCTCGCACTGTGGTTTGACCTAACGGAGTACCAGGGTGAGTAGGTACACGAAACGGGAGGCGGAGGGAGGAAAAAGCAAAACGCGTTTTGGGCCTGAGAGCTGCGTTAGCAGAGCTTGAGTACGATATCGGTGGTAGTGCGCAGTCAGAGAGGCACCCCATCCTGCAAACATTACCGTCTTGGGATTTCCTTCGAGACGAAACCGGGGACAGGACACGGCTTGACAACATCCCCAAAACTTCTGTCACTGGCTTCTCGGCAAGATAGTAGCTTCGGCGACTGCTTTCATCATCGCGCAGCAATGCAATCGACCCAGCAATGCTCATCTTTTCGTAACAAAACGCCTCGTGCCTAGCCTCCCTGGGTAGTGCTCAACCTCGACAAAACGATCCCACAAAACCTCGGCTAGATACTCTGTTGTCCAGCTAAGCGATTACTAATCAGCGAGCTGCTCCGTTAGAACGACTGGACAATGCGGCGATAGCAACCCTCTTTCAAACTCCTCGCGAGACATGGAAGCTTGGTTGTTCGCCGTTTTGGGCTGAGCTTCTCGACAAGATAATCGAGCACCCTAATCACCATCGTCTCCTGCAGCGCACAGAAAAATAAGCACTTCAGCACAACGAGGCATAAAGTGCTCGTTAAATAATACCTGAGTATTCGTGCGAACAAACCGGCTCGCAGCAAGCTTGGCAGAACTTATCGAGACAAGAATTCGACCACGATGTTGCCATCGACTGGCAAGCTGATATCGGTCGCGGTTGGGAGACTCAGAACCGTTGCCTTGAAACCTTCAGAATCAAAGGTCAGCCAATCGAGTGGCTGAGGCGGATTGTTGGCGATGACACCTCGGTACAAATCCTTGAGGTTCTCGCGAGCACGTAGTTCAATCACATCGCCAGCACGCAGGATGTATCCAGGCTTGTTGACCTTAACACCGTTTACACGAAAGTGCCCATGAACGATCCCTTGACGAGCCTGTGGTCGCGTCTTGGTGAAGCCAGCTCGACGGACGACATTGTCCAATCGACGCTCGCAAGTCAGCAGCAGGTTCTCTGCGGTGTTTCCTTTGGCAGCGGTGGCTCTATCGAAGTAACGGCGCAGTTGACGCTCACCGAGACCGTAGTAGTGCTTGATCTTTTGCTTTTCCGCCAACGCCGTCCCGTAGTTACTCGTGCGACGTCCTCGAGGGTGCATTCCAGGAGGGGTTTCACGTCTGCCTGCAGCTTTTTCAGCTCCGGCATTCTCGTAAACGAGCATGCTTAGACGGCGATTGATGCGTGCTTTAGGGCCGGTATAACGTGCCATAACTACAGATTCTCCAACAAAAAACCTTCTACGTTACCTTTCGTCCAATGCCAAGTTTCAACTTTGGCTGACGGGACCAATCCCAGGTATCCGATCTACTTGAAACGGGTGGGTTGATCCAATTTCATTTCTCGCTTTTGCTGCCCAAGCCGTGCCTCTTCCCGAAGTTTTCGAGTAGAAAACTCTCTCCGAAGCCTCTGTTGAGCCAGTTGTACGATGAAGGATCAGGATTATCTGAAAACGGACGGTATCCAACAAGGGCTAAAAGTGTTGCTATCGGCTCCACTGCACAATTAGCCCTCGCCGATTTGGGCAAGAGAAGCAAAATAGTCAGACAAACGGAAGCCGACTCATACCAGCCCGACAGCAAACTCCCGTTGGGAGATTTGGCCTATCCAGGCCCGAGAGGGCCCTTCCCTACGCAGTTTTAGCACTAGAAAAGTAGTAAACGCATGCGTCGCAACGACTTGCGAAATATCGTCATCATCGCTCACGTTGACCACGGCAAGACCTCCTTGGTGGATTGCCTGCTCAAACAAAGTGGGCAATTCCGTGATTCCCAGCTCCAAGGTACGCAGATCTTGGACAGTAACGATATCGAACGGGAACGCGGAATCACAATCCTTAGCAAGAATATTTCGCTCCCGTATGAGGGCGTGAAGATCAACATTATCGACACCCCAGGCCACGCCGACTTCGGAGGCGAAGTGGAACGCGTCGTCCGGATGGCCGATGGAGCATTGGTCCTGATGGACGCAGCCGAAGGCCCCATGCCGCAAACCCGTTTCGTGCTTTCGAAGGCGCTCGAAGTGGGCGTAAAGCCGATCATCGTTATCAATAAAATTGATCGTCCTGACTCGCGTGCCCACGAAGTGGTCGACGAAGCACTCGAACTGCTTGTCGATCTTGGCGGCGAACAATACCTCGACGATTTCACACACATCTTTACATCGGCCAAAGAAGGTTACGCCACTTTTGATCCCGATGTACGCGGTGATTCGATGCAACCGCTGCTGGATCTAGTCCTCGAAAAGATTCCTGGCCCAGACGTCGAGGCTGAGGCTCCGTTGCGGATGCTTGTCACCAATCTGGACTGGTCCGAATACGTCGGACGTATCGCGGTGGGCCGCGTCCAGGAAGGTACGATCAAGAGCGGACAAGCCATCGACTTGGCCAAGATAGACGGTACTCTTCAAGATTCGATTGGAACGGTATCCACCTTCGACAAACTCGGACGTGTCGAAGTCGAAGAAGCCTCCGCCGGCGACATCGTGGCCGTAGTGGGACTAGAAAACGTTGACATCGGTGACTCAATTTGTGCTCGCGGAGAACTTCGCCCGCTTCCGCGTTTAACCGTCGATGAACCGACACTGGAAATGGTCTTCAGCGTTAACAGCTCGCCCTTTGTAGGTAAAGAAGGTAAATTCGTCACGAACCGACAACTTCGCGGCCGCTTAGAAAAAGAACTTGAGCGCAATGTCGCGCTCCGAATGACTCCAGTCGAAGGCGCTGAGGCTTACGCGGTCCGCGGCCGAGGCGTTTTGCACTTGGCGGTCCTGATCGAAACAATGCGTCGCGAAGGCTTTGAACTTTCGGTCGGCAAGCCTCGCGTGATTACCAAGCAAGTCGGCAAGGAAGTGCATGAACCGTTTGAAACTTTGAACGTCGAAGTCCCAGAGGACAAGGTCGGCCCTGTCATGGAACTAGTCGGATTCCGTCGCGGCAACCTGGATGAGATGACTCCGCGTGGCTCTTACTGTTTGCTCAAGTTTGAAATTCCGGCCCGTGGCCTGATTGGCTTGCGAACCAAGCTTCTCAATGCCACTCAAGGCACCGCAATTATCCATCATCGATTCTGTGGTTATCGCCCGCGCGAAGGCGATATGCCCTCACGTGGCAACGGAGTGCTCGT
>PKCQ01000526.1 GCA_002862265.1 Planctomycetaceae bacterium
AAGATGCAGCCGATGACGCAGCAAGAGATCTTTGAAGGACTCAAAGGCCAGCTGCCAACGGGGGTCGCGCTGCGAAAAACAAAACACTATTTGATCGTCTACAACACTAGTCCAGCTTACGCAGAGTGGGCTGGGGAACTTTTTGAACGCTTGTACCGGGGGTTCTACAACTACTGGAAGCAGATATATGACATCGAGCTAGAGGAGCCACGATTTCCGCTTGTCGCAGTAGTCTTCCGCGATCAGCAATCCTACATTCGTTTCGCGCAACGCTTTGTCGGCGATTCCGCGAAGACGATGATCGGATACTACAACATGCAAACCAATCGAATGGTTTCCTACGACTTGACAGGAATCAACGGCCTGGCCAACGGAGCCAATCCGCAAGCGTCCAACCGAAAGTTGATTGATCAAATCCTGACGTCGCCTGGTGCTGAGCGTACCGTCGCTACCATCGTTCACGAAGCGGTGCACCAGATTGCTTATAATAGTGGGCTCCAAACACGGTTAGCAGACAATCCTCGCTGGCTGAGCGAAGGCATGGCGATGTACTTCGAGTCGCCGGACTTCAAGAATAAATCTGGCTGGTCGATGGGAAAAGTGAACCGGCACAATCTCCTCAAATTCAAACAGAATTTCAGGCAGCGAAAACCCGATTCGCTTTCGACCCTCATTTCAACCGACAAACGACTGCTGAATTCTCGCGAAGCAGCTTTAGCCTATCCCGAGAGTTGGGCCCTGACTTTCTTTCTAATGAAAACGATGAAAGAGGAATTCAGAGGCTACTTGACCGAGCTTCGGGAGCTCCCGCCACTCGGCCCAATGCAAGAAAAGAAACGCGTGGAGACATTCAAGAAGTATTTTGGCGAAGACATGCAAGTTCTAGAACGCAATTTCCTTCGCTACATCAGCCGCCTACGCTAGCCGCGGCTACAACCTCTATTTGAGGTAAGGGTGTGTAATTTCGCCCAGCACTTGATGTGTTGCTGACGCTATACAGCTTGAACACAGATCCGACTTGTAGCGGAATCTGCAAGATGTGTTCAATCGTCGGCCGGCAACCGTATCCTTTGGTCTGATTCGGATGAAGTGCTAACGGCCTTTACGGACCATCACGATGGTGTCGTGTGGAATCGCTCGGAGCAGAATCACTTCCTTGGTAAATGCCTCAAGATTGAAGACGATTTCGCCGCTCACAAAACTGCACTGCAAACACATTTCGTAACTCCTCTCAGCCGCATCCAATTCAGACCGGCTACCAATTCTCTGTGTCGCCACAGCACGCTGATCCAAGGCAGCCTGGAGCGAGGCAAATTGCATCTTGGGAATTGAAATTCGCTTTTGTTGCTCAGATGGAAGTAATGTCAAGCTAAGAATTTTCCCATCTACTTCGAGCATTGCGGTTCCGTGATCTGGTTTGCTCATCACGATGCCACGTAGCGTGATTTGGGGAATCGCAGGGAGTGGTAGAGCAGCAACTACTTTCGCTTTTGAAGATGTTGGGACAGGCAGTGTAGGCTGAACCGGGGGAGAAGAAAGTTCGAGCAGTTTCGCCGACGGTGCCGTGGGATCTCCTGACATCCTCCGGGACTTGTCCGAATCTATATTGTCCTTTGTGGGAGCGAACAGGCTATCGAGCGCCCCTGGTCTCTGGGGCGAATTTGAGGCTTTGGACCGAGATTGTTCTTTCGAGGGCTCCGAATCCTGCGCGACTAACGCGGAAGGGTAAGCCAGTATTATAGCTGCGAACAACAAACTTCGCATTAATTCGATCTTCACAGAATCAACCTCCAGCCGCAAACAATGCCATAAAGAACGCAAGATAAACGTAACCGACAATTCCACCGACAACCACGATGGTCATCGGCTCAATCATAGCACTCAACTTCTTGATCGCCGCTTTGAGTTGTGATTCGTGGAATCGCGTTACCCGGTCGAGCACTTCGTCCAGTTGCCCGGTGTTTTCACCCACAGCGATCATGCTCGAGAGCATCGGCATGTACGCATGATTAGCCGCTAAGGGAGTTGCCAAGTCTCCGCCCTCCATTACCGTTTCTCGCGCGACGGCAACTTGAGCGGCGAGGAAAGTGTTCTCGTGCAAATCCTCAACGGTGCGAAGTGCTTCCAAGACAGTGATGCCACTCCGCAGCATGACACCGAGCGAGCTTGCGAAGGTCACCGTGCCAGCCAGCCGAAAAGCTTTTCCCAGAACTGGTACTCGCAACAGCCAACGATCGATCATGGCCCTCCCGGGTGGCCATTTGTAGGTTACGACCACTGCCACCATTGCCAACGATCCAACAGCTACCGTAGCGATTCCATTCAAGCGTATCCAAACGGACAGATCCATCAGGGACTGGGTGATCATTGGAAGCTTACGTCCTGTTGCCGATAAGAACTTCTCGAGTTCTGGTATTACGACCACGACCAGATAGCCGGCCACGCCTACGGCTGCGAGTCCTACGAATACTGGGTAGGCAACTGCGGTGCGGACATTGGAAATGTTCTCACGCCTTGAAGCCATCTGCTGCGAGGCACGCTGGAGAACGACATCTAGATTACCGGTCGTTTCGCCGACTTTGGCGAGCTGTACAACGAGCTTGGGAAAACACGAGTGCTTTGACATTGCATCGGAAACAGAATCGCCTTCCTGTATATCTTCAGCCAGTTGGTCGCATATGGCTCTGAAGGAACGCGATGTCGTTTGTTCCGCAATGGTTTTCAAGGCTTGCAAAATGCCAATGCCACTTTGCAACATGAGTGCTAGTTGTTCGAGCGCAATTTCCACAACGACCGATCTCGGTGGAAGTCGATGGTATGGATTGTATAGATGAATGGTACCAGCCGGTTTTTCCAAAGGCTTGGCACTGATCAGTCGCTCGCCTTGGGACTCCCGGCTAACGCGTAGTGCCGCCGCTGAGTCTGCCTCGGCACGTCCACGCTGCATTTTGCCTGCGGCATCGCGTATGAGATAGGAAAACTCTGGCATCACCATACCACAACGGCTTCAAGAACTTCTTGGTAAGTGGTGACCCCCGCCAGCATCTTGCCGATCGCATCGTCCATCAATAAAGCTCGGTTCCTCTCCCGAGCATTGGATACCAGCATCTCTTCACTGGCCCCTTCGCCGATCATTTTGGCGACACTCTCGTCACAATCGAAACACTCGATCAGAGCGATGCGACCGAGGTAGCCGCGGCCGGCGCAGTAAACGCACTGCCCCGCCTCGTAGACACTGCGACCCGCGATCTGGGGTCGCCCAAGCATAGCCGCTTCTGCCTCTGACAGAGCACGCGGGACTCGACATTGATTGCACAAACGTCGAACCAGACGTTGTGCGACAGCTAGCCGCAAAGTCGCAGCGATCAAAAAAGGCTTTAGGCCCATGTCTGCCAGCCGGGTGACAACACCAGCAGCAGTGTTCGTATGCAAAGTGCTGAAAACTAGGTGACCGGTGAGAGATGCTTTCACCGCGATCTCCGCCGTTTCCAGGTCGCGGATTTCACCAATCATGATGACATCTGGATCATGCCGCAAGATACTTCGTAGTGCCTTGGCGAACGACACCTTGTCCGCCGAGTCGATTTCGACTTGCGAGACTTCCGGCATCTCGTACTCGATTGGATCCTCGACCGTAATGACATTGCCACCACGACTATGCAAAAGATCTTCGAGTGCGGCGTAAAGCGTGGTACTCTTTCCACTGCCAGTTGGGCCGGTCAATAAAACTAAGCCATGTGGCCGAGTGATCGTTTGACGGAAGATCCCAAGGTCACGATCATTCATCGGGGGCGCCCCTTCTTCCGCGACGAGGTAAGCACCCGCTTCCGGGCCCGACCCAAGGGAGACGTCAACGGAGTCTGAGGTTGTGAGGCTGCCATGGAAGGTCTTGAGCGTTTGGGCATGGACCTGTGCAGAGTGCACTCTCTGCATCTTCAAGCCGTCACCCTCTGCCGAAGCCGCCCAATTGCAGCCCTTGGCTCCGGCACCCTTTTTGCGCTTGAGGGCCGCTTCCAAGCCATCCATGCGCAGTCCCCACTGGGGCCAGATACGGCGAAGGGCCTGTACTGTGGAGACGGTGGAGGCATCGCCACGCACACTGGCCGAAAGGTTGTGCAGGAGCGGCTTCATGCCTCCATCCCATGCCCCAATGTAAGCTGCCTCACGCCGCAGGGCTGCACAAATGTAACAAATGCATCAAATCGCTTGAGCCGCTTAGGCTCTATCATTGGGTCGTTGGGCAGAGTTTTCAGTGGAGTCCAGAGGAGTGCACGGGGGGGAGGGGAAAGGGTAGAGTTGTACAACGGAAGTCGAATTGGCGGTTACCTCGAGGGCATATGCCCGCATGCCGCGGCGCATGCGACTGGTTGACTCAACACAATGTCTTACGAACAAGTCATGAGCTTTCCATTTCTTGGCTTTCCATTTTGTAGCTCTACATTCCTTAGCTTCCGTTCTTTCTAGCGGTGCGTTTCATAGCGATACATTTCTGAGCGTCGCATTTCTTTTTTGATTTGCAC
>PKCQ01000393.1 GCA_002862265.1 Planctomycetaceae bacterium
GCGCCGGCCAGCTGCAGCTCGGCCGCGTCCTCAATCGTTACGATACGCTGATCGTTCGGGATAAAACTACTGAGCGTATTCAGCAGAGTGGTCTTACCAGAACCAGTACCACCACAGATAATCATATTCAATCTGGCTTTGATACAGCCTTCAAGCAGCATCACCATTTCAGGTGTCAAAGCTTTGTAATTCAACAAATCTTCGAGCTTCAGCGGGTTCGATCCAAAACGACGAATCGACACTGCAGCACCGTCAAGCGCTAGCGGAGGAATGATCGCGTTGACCCGCGAACCGTCTTCCAGACGAGCATCCACCATTGGGCAAGTTTCATCGACACGCCGTCCAACCTTGGATACGATCCGGTCGATGATCTGCATTAAGTGAGTGTTGTCGCGGAACTCAACTTCTGTCCGCTCCAGCTGGCCACGTTTTTCAACGAAGATGTGCTTCGGACCGTTGATCATAATATCGCTGATCGACGGGTCCTTGAGGATCAACTCAAGTGGTCCAAGACCAAATGTTTCGTCTAGAACTTCCTCGATGATCCCGTCACGCTCGTTGCGATTCAACAGCGTGTTTTCCGCATCGCAAAGATGTTCGACAACCAAGCGAATTTCTTTGCGAAGCTGGTCGCCCTGCATCTCGCTAACACGACTCAGATCTAGCTTGTCGACGAGTTTATTGTGAATCCGACGCTTGATCAGTTCGAATTCTTCCGCCTTCGATGTTTCTGTGCGTTGCTTGTTAAGAGTCTTCATTGCGCAGCCCGCAGACGTATTGTGATGACTCGGTTTACTTTTACACCTAGGCATCCCATCACTTAGGTGGAAACCGCAGCAAGTACGCAATACTTGCCTTAGAAGCTTACATCACAACTAACGCAAACCTTGCGGGTCGTACTCTGTTTACAAAAATGACAGAAAAAAGGATGGAGGATCTTACGGGCGCGTATCCCCTTTCTTTACGGGGAAACGGTCTGCTAGATACACCCGAGCCACATCAACCATATAACCGCTATCACCGTAACCCAAACTTTGCTTGAGGTGTTTCGCTGCGAGCTTCGGTCGCCCCAGGCTATCATGGTACAATCCAATGTATAGGTCCGCGTAGAATTGAGCGCGGCGGCGGGCTGTAGCGCCTTTCGTATTTTTGAGGGCCGCTTTCATAACGCCGTCTGGTTCTAGCTCGCCCTTCAGCATTTGCAAAACACTCATCATGGGCTCGCGTCCATCACCGCGACTCGGGATGACCGTTTTCTTGGCAGCTTCTATCCCATCCGTCTTGGCGACACACAGAAAGTACCAAGCCGAGTTCTCGACGTCATCTGGATTTACATCGTGGTGAATCTTGAATTGTTCGGCACCGCGTTTGAAATCGCCAACAGAACACAGAGCGATACCGCGTTGCCAGTTCCGCGCCGCGGACTCAGGAACCATCTCGACGACTTTGCCGAACAACGGGACACTTTTTTTTGACTCGCCGCTTCTGTACAAAATCTCGGCCGAGCCCTGCAAAACTCCTGGAGATTTCTTCCCGATTTCTGCTGCTTTTTCAGCAAGCTTGCAGGCCTCCTTGAATTTGTCGTCTTCAAATAGTTTCTCTGCCTCGACTAGTAACCTTACCGCTTTCTTCAGACTGTCATCCTCCTGGGCGGAGATAAAATAAGGAAAGAAAAGGTTGTGAACCAACGCAACGACAGAGAATGCGGCCACGAAACGGCGTAGAAAACGGTTGGTTAGAGCAACTGACACGGCGACACTTTCTCCTTGCGAAATCAGGCAAACAAGCTTATCGTCGCCATCATAGCCCAGACGGCGAGAGTGTACGGCATCAAATCCGTCTTCTTCCCATTCTGCCACAGACCAACAAGCGATTGACTCCACCATGCCCAAAACTCTTATTCGCGATGCTCGGGTCGTCTTACCAGCGCAGACGGTCGAAACAAATGTCCTGTTGGAAGATGGGAAGATCACAGGCATTGACGCCGCTCGTGATCAAGGCGCCGATGAAGTCATTGAAGCCGAAGGGCTGATTCTTTTGCCAGGTGTGATTGACGACCAAGTCCATTTTCGCGAGCCAGGTCTTACGCACAAGGAAGATATTGAAACGGGAAGCATTGGTTGCGCGGCCGGTGGCATCACCACATTCCTAGAAATGCCAAATACGAATCCTCCCTCAGTGGATCGTGAGCACTTGCAGTGGAAGTACGATCGCGCGGCGAAATTAAGCCGCGTGAACTATGGCTTCTACATCGGCGCGACCGAGGACAACGTTGCCGAATTACGGAACTGTGATTTCGCGCCGGGAATCAAGATCTTCATTGGTTCGAGCACTGGTAATCTGCTAGTCGACCAACAAGAAGCCTTAGAACGAATCTTTGCTGAAACGACTCTGCCGATCTGCGCACATTGCGAAGATGAGACCACGGTGCGAAACAATCGAGCGCGGCTGGAGGCCGCTGGCAAACTGACCATTCACGATCACTCTCGCATTCGCGACCACGAGGCTGCGATCGTCTCCACCCGCCGCGCCATCGATCTCGCCACGCGACACCAACATCGCTTTCATGTGCTGCACGTCAGCACGGGAGCCGAAGTACCAGAGATCAAAGCAGCAAAACCTTGGATCACCGCCGAAGCGTGCCCGCACCATCTATTCTTCTCGGTTGATGATTACGCTCGAATGGGGAGTCTGATCCAGATGAATCCGAGTGTCAAGAACCCTGAGGATAACGCCCAAGTCTGGCAAGCACTTATGGACAATGACATTCAAGTCATCGCTACCGACCACGCTCCACACACTTGGGATGAGAAGCAGCAGGATTATCCTGCTTCCCCAAGCGGGCTACCCGCAGTGGAGAACAGCTTGGGGCTGATCCTGCGACAGGTGGTAGATGGCAAATGCACGCTTCAGCAAGTCGCCGCCTGGATGTCCGATGCACCTGCACGGGTTTGGGGCATCGTGGGCAAGGGCCGAATTGAAGTGGGCTACGACGCCGACCTGGTGCTCGTCAACATGAATCTTGAGCACGACATCGTAAACGAGAAGCAATTCACCAAGAGCCGTTGGAGTCCTTGGGCAGGCGAGACGTTGCCAACCAGCGTCATTCGCACCTTTGTCGGCGGCAAAACGGTCTTTATGAACGGTGAAGTCATATCAGAGGCCCATGGCAGTCCCACCCGCTGTGATCATGCTCGCGGAGGCTACTGGAACACCCCCGACGGCATCGGCCTGTAAGTCAATAATTAGAAGACGAAGCTTGCTAACTTCAGACTAAAACGAAAAAAGCCGCATCACTTCATGGCGATGCGGCTCTTTCGTTCTCTTCTTCTAAAGCAGTGCCTATTCTTCTATCGGATCAGACTTGGCACCCGCTTTGACTACCCATAGCTTGGCTGGATTCTCAGTCAAGTAATAGAGCTTACCATTGGCTGCGATCGGAGTGGTCCGGATCTTAGTGCCGTCGAAGTGACCGATCTCTGCGATCAAGTTCAACTCTTTGCTGTGCTCAAAAACATACAGAATACCATCGTCGTTCCCGATGAAGACTTTGTCATCCACCAAGTAGGGTGAGGACCAAGTGTTCGAGAACATGCTTTCTACCCAATGCACCTCACCGGTCTGAGCGTCCAAGCAGTGAACGTGTCCCCCGAGCTCTGCCACATACAACAGGTCATCCTGGATGGCACAAGTCGACATGCTGCGACCAAAGTAGTAAGTCTCGCCTGTTTCACTTGGATTCTCGCGAGTAGCAGGGCCACCGTAGTGCCATAGCTGAGCGGAATCTGGATTGGGCTTCTCAACCAACTCTGGCTCGCGTGAAACAAGCAAAGTTGGCGATAGATCCTTGTCGGCGTTCGTTGGCTTCTTGGTAATATCGATGCAATACAAGTGGCCAACCCCCGTGTCGTGCTCAGGATCCTGCCCAACGCTGATGTAAAGCTTGTCGTCATAGACAACTGGAGTCGCAACAAAGTCGTTGGCAGTACCACGACCACCTAGCTTGTAGACAGCATCCTTCGGATTGCAATCAAACTTCCAAAGCAGTTCACCCGTCTTAGGTTCGAAGCTGTAAACCCAGCCATCCCCACCTGGGAAGATCATCTGTGGCTCGCCGCCTTTGGGTTCAGCGTAAGTCGGATTCGACCACTGCCCGTGCATCAAGCTACGAAATGACTTGCTGGGCAAGTTACTGCTCCAGAGCACTTCGCCGTTGTTCTTATTCAGCGCGAGAAAACTTGGAGCGTTCTCCGCAGGCACTCGAAGGTGCGCCGCATCGACCCCATTACTTGTGATCAAGAACAATGTGTCTCCCAAGATGAGTGGCGAACAGGTAGCGATATTGTGCGGGAACACGTTCAGCGGCTTGCCAATCATGTCCACTTTCCAAATGATCTCCCCATTGTTGATGTTCGCACAAATCACTTCGCAACGGTTACCGATGTAGTAGAAGCGATCGCCTTCGATGGCAGGCGTTGAGCAGATACCTTGTTGAGGCCAATCCCAAACACGACCAGC
>PKCQ01000387.1 GCA_002862265.1 Planctomycetaceae bacterium
TGTTTGGGATTGATGTTGCTGTTTGACGACCAGCGAGTTTGGACCCCGCAGTTAAAAGTGCCTCATCCGCGGATGTGCATGAGACGCTTTATCCTGCTTCCTGCATGTGATGTCGCCGCCGACTGGATTGATCCTGTTTCGCGTTTCCCACTGGGAAAGCTAGCGTCGGACCTTCAGACTCGCCCCGCAAGCTTGGTTGCCTTCTGGGAGGATCAAACAATCGCAAAACCGCTCCTTATCGAGGTTGGACTTCAAACGAGTGCAAACTGGATTCGACCGGAGGACAGTCAAACGGCGACTTCCGCGCATGATCGATGGATGGCAATCTCCAGCTTCGTTTCCGATGCAACCGGCTCCAATCTCGACCACCAGCATGCGGCTTCTGCCAACCTGGCGGTCTTCCTTGTGGGATCGCCGACCCAAGAGAACGAATCTGCAGCGGTGCAAACCGGACAGGACGGAGCCTGGGAAGATCGTCATCGCCAAATCGCAGAGCAATTGCGACTCACGCCAGCTAGTAGCCACGTATTCAAGTTCGATGGACCGCGGTATCTTCTCGACGCCTCGGACCCCCAATGGGCTATACATGAACTCGTCGCTGCATTCGACGCAATGGATTGCCCGGTCGAGCCGTTTTGACGCTGCTGACCAATGAAGCTCGCAGCAGATCAGCGAAGCACGCTACCTGCTTGCGTCGCGTGTTTTGAGTCGGCAGCGCGACCAAGAAGCAGGATCGATTTTCCTGGCTTTAAAAAGTAACTGGTCTCAACTAACACTTCGATGTCTCTAGGAAGATTTTTCTTTAGGTCGCGATAGTGCTCTGAAGTGGTGATGAGAAAAGGTTCCGAACGAGTTTCAAAGAACGACACCACATCGGGCTTGGGGTGAGCGTGCCAGTTCTTGTCGCGAGCAGCTTTGACATTTGCGGAAACATCTTCTTGGTCTTCTTGAGAACTTGCGAAAAGTTCCACAATTGGACGCTTTGCGTAGTAAACCCAGCTGGATTCCAGGCAACGGAAAGAAGCGAGTTCTGGTTCAGTGCTGTTTTCTTTGATGTAGCTAAGAAGCTGTTGATTGTTCTGGTGGCGATCCACCTGGACCATCAATCCACCAAAAACCGCGAGGGCGTAGGCACAGCCGGTCATCCCCAACGTTATGCCGAGCTGTTTTGGCATTCGCTGAAAATGAAACAGCAACGCGAGTCCACCGCCCAAAAGCGGAACAAGCCCAACGAGAGCAATCGAGCCATCGCCCGGCGCGATACTCTCTGCCGCAATGCCGAGGCCGACCCAAAGTCCGACACCCGACATGCAAAGCACTGCAAGCCCAATCGCCGGCCACACTCTCCCAGCAAAGGAATGTCCCTCTAGCCAATGGTGCACAAAACAAGCAGTCAGCAATGCCAAAGCTGGATAGCAGGGCGTGACATAGCTTGGCAACTTGGTGCGGGCTATTGTAAAAACACCAACCCAGACGCAGATCCAACAAAGTAAGAAAGTGTATCCGGGCGCCCAGCTATGCTTGGCCCGAAATGCTCGCCGGGTGCTCAAGCCAGTCGGTATCGTGAACACGGACCAAGGGAAAAAGCACAGGCATATCGCGAGCGGATAGTAAAAAACCGAGCCACGATGATTTTCAAAACTCTGAGTCGCACGACCAAAGTGCTCTTTGAGGAAGAAGCCTTTCAGAAAGTCTCCCTCTGTTCTCAGTCCAACCCAAGCGAACCAGGGCGCCGCGATGGCGAATGCAATCAAAGTCGCAGAGACGGGTCGCATCGACCACAAAGTACGAAGAAAGTGTAAAGGTGCAAAGCAACGCATGGCTCCGATCAACGTGTTCTTGCCAAGGATGACAATCGTGCTGAGGAAGCCGCTAGTCGGCTGGCTCGTTTCCGTCGTTTTTGTTTCTCTCTGAGGCAAACGCATGATTAGTAGAAACATGCCGATAATCGCCATCGGCAAGATTAGAGCAACAGGGCCTTTGGCCAAGATTCCCAAGCCCATAGCAGAATACATCGCGCCAACAATCCAAATATTTTGTGGAAACCATTTTCCTTCGGCACGCAAGATTGGTCCTGAATCATATTCCTCTGGAGCCTTTACTCGAAACGTACCACAGACATAGATCATGATAGCCATAGTGCAGAAGAAGATCAGTGGCGAGTCAGGTGTGGCCACTCTCGCGGCGACGCAAAACATCGTGCTCGTCGCCAATATCACTGCAGCCCATAATCCGACGCGCGGCTGAAAGAGTTGTCGCCCCATGAAGTAGGTGGCCAGAATCGTTCCGACACCGAGCAGCGCAGACCAGAGTCTGGCCGCAAACTCGTTGACGCCGAAAACTTCGTAGGCCGACATGATCAGCCAGTAAGTCAGCACTGGCTTCGCATCTCGCAGTTGGTCATTAAAAATCGGAACGACCCAGTCTCCCCTCGCCATCATTTCCGCCGCGCAGCCAGCATTGCGAGGCTCGTCCCGATCCATGAGTTGTGTCGCACCTAGATTGGTGAACAGGGTAGCTACAGCCACAGCGAGGACGATGGCGATGTGGGAAAGAGGCGGCTTCATCGAAGATTGATCTGAGTCTGGAAATGCTTATCTCGCTAAAGACCGAACGAGATCGAGGTGGTGTTTCGTACACCATTTCGGACTCTGGCAGCAATAGAAGCCAACTGTTGGATTGAACTAGCTTCCGCCAAATTCTTACCGTCTATTCGCCGGCTTGCGTGAATCGTACAAATTCTTGCGACCTTCAAGCAAGACTCTCTCCTGAGTTCTTGGCATTATTGAGAAGCTGGATAAACTGTCTTTTCGCGCTAATTGCGAGCTTTTGGGAATCACTGGAAGAATCCGCTCCAAAAACTACAGTTCTCACTGCTACGAGACGAATGCGTGACTGGTCGAGACAGCATTTTTCGGGACGGAGAGCCGCAGTATGTAGCCCTAAAGCTTGAATCAGCAACGCAAAGTCGGGTACCCTATACTGCACGGCACGTCAGTTCCTATTTCCCGCCTTGCCTACTAATTCGACAAGATTCCCACCACCTCCGGCAACTCGCTTCTGCGCACGCGCGATGACTGCAGCCTGAGTTGTCCCATTTCGCTTTGCATTTGAACCTTATGATTGCAAACCATTTCCGAATTCGCTGGTCAGCAACTTTTCTTGCTCTCTTTTCAGGTTCGCTCCTCGCTGTGCCGTCAACCTTCGCTGACGAATCTCAAGCTGCGCAGGCTGAGGTTAGCTACAGCAAGCAGATCGAGCCGATTTTTCGAAACAACTGCCAAGGTTGTCACCAGCCAGCGAAAGCGCATGGCGAGTACGTGATGACGGACTTTGCGCGTTTGCTGAAAGCTGGCGAGTCAGGCGACGCAGCAATCGTTCCTGGCAAACCTGACGAGAGCTACTTGATGGCTCAGATCGAAATGATCGATGGCCAAGCTTCAATGCCGAAGAAAGGTAAGCCACTTCATGCATCTGAGATTGAACTGATTCGCAAGTGGATAGAGCAAGGCGCTACGAACGACTCACCACCTTCGGCAACACAATTCAATGCCGAGAACCCACCAGTTTACTCACGACCACCTGTTATCACTGCGGTCGATTATTCGCCCGATGGAAAGTGGATCGCCTCCAGTGGCTTTCAAGAAGTCTTGCTCATCGACGCTGCAAGTCGCAAGACGGTGAAGCGATTGATCGGTTTGAGTGAGCGTGTTGAGTCGATTTGCTTCTCACCCGATTCGAAGCGTCTCGCTGTCACTGGCGGCTCGCCGGGACGATTGGGCGAAGTCCAAGTTTGGAACGTGGAAAGCGGTGAATTGCTGCTCAGTCATCAAGTCACCTATGACACCGTCTACGGTGGTCGATTTTCGCCGGACGGAAAACTCATCGGATTCGGCTGCTCGGACAATACAGTGCGAGCCATCGATTCTGTCACTGGCGAACAAAAGCTGCACCAGGGTGCGCACGACGATTGGATTCGTGCCTGCGTTTTCAATCCCAAGGGCACTCATGTGCTTTCTGCTGGTCGCGATATGACCGTGAAATTGACGGAAGTCGCCACCGAACGCTTTATAGACAATGTAACTTCCATCACGCCAGGTGCTCTTCGCGGTGGAATCAATTCACTAGCCATGCACCCCGAGCGTGACGAAGTCCTGGTCGGTGGCGCCGATGGTACCCCCAAGGTCTACCGCATCTTCCGCCAGACGGAACGCCGCATCGGAGACGACGCCAATTTGATTCGCGAGTTCCCTCCGACTGGCGGACGCATATTCGGCGTCGACGTGAACGCAACAGATGGAGATGGCCACACAGCGCTCACGCTGGCTGCCCGCCGAGGGCACGCGAGCGTCGTCAAGGCTCTGCTCGCTGCCGACGGCTTGGAGGCCGCACTGCTGGCCAAACTTCACGGACCCTTCCCTGAAGCGATCACTCGCTTTTCAGGCGCCCGAGCCGAGGCTGAGCGGTTGCTGGCCGAGATCGAGGCGGAG
>PKCQ01000097.1 GCA_002862265.1 Planctomycetaceae bacterium
CACGGCGAGATGCTCGGCGATCATGGCCTTATGACGACTTCTTCCGATGGTGACGCAGTACATCTAGCTAGGGAACCTTCACTGATTTTGGGGGCAATTGCTGAGTGAATCGCGAGAAGTAGGGAGCTCGGCTAGGAGACCGCCGCCGTATTCCAGGACAGGAATCGGGTGAGCAATTCGATCCCCGGCTCAGTCAAGAAGCTCTCCGGGTGGAATTGCCAACCAACCAAGGGCTGTTCCTTGTGGCGAATGGCCATTATTTGACGTGAGCCGTCAGGTTCGTCGACCCACGCCGCCACTTCCAAGCACGAGGGCAGCGTATCGGGCTGGATCACAAGTGAATGATAACGCGTCGCCGTAAAGGGATTGGGGAGATTCTCAAAGAATCCCTTGTTGTCATGTGAAATCTGATCTGTTTTGCCGTGCATCAAAAGCGGGGCGCGAACCACGTCCGCACCGAGGGCCTGGCCAATTGATTGATGTCCAAGGCAGACCCCAAGGATCGGAATCTTTCCAGCCAGTTGCTCTACAATTTGGACGCTAATGCCGGCTTCGCTGGGAGTGCAGGGGCCAGGCGAAATCAGAATGCGGTCGGGATGCAACTCCTGAATCTCAGGAATTGAGATCTTGTCGTTCCGCTCAACGCGAATGTCAACCGAAGCGTCAATCTCTCCAAGTCGTTGGACAAGGTTGTACGTGAATGAATCGTAATTATCGAGAACCAAGATCATCTGTTTCACCGGGATCGCGGTTGAGGCGGAAGGCGAGTCAGAAGCTGCCAGCCCAAATTCGTTTCGAGCAGAATTCTTCTGCGCGAAAACACTTTCCATTGCTAGAAGCTCTTCTGCCTTGCGCCTAAGGCACAGGACCCCATTGTAGCTAAAAGGGGTTGGTTCGGCATGCGAGTTTTCATGTGCTGGGCATCGCCAAAAGGCCAGTTAGCCACCTGTGGTTTGGGAACCGCAATTTTTCCTTGATCGGTTGGTCTAGCCCATTCTGTGAAAACAAGCGTTTCCGAAGACAGAATATTTTTCTGTATTGTGCCAGCTTGAGTTTCGCGATTTTTAAAATCGCGCTCGCGCAGCAAGGAGAATGGACAATGGGTAGCCGCGAACAAGTGTTTATGGAATTCGAGCAGCTCCTGAACCTGCTCTACTCCTCCAACCCTGCCCACAGTCCTTGGCGTTGGAAGCGAGCACCCTGCACCGCTGCCATCGAGCTGTTTTTGATTGACGCTTCGGCCATTATTTCAACAAGAGGGCTTCGGCGGTACGCGACCGGCTCGTGGCTTTCGCGGCGACACTGGCCAAACAAAGCCGACATCCGTCGCTCGCTAGACGCATTGCTTGACACGACGTTTTCGAATCGCGGAACAGCTAACGCTTCTTGATGGCTGAGTTCGAGTTTCGGAACACGGCTCTTTCGATGGACTATCCTTGTGTATCCAGGCAGTGAGACGTCGTGTCTCGCGTGCCGCCTCAAGCTGTCCTGTCTTAGGAGCCGCAATGTTGGCTATCATGCGCGCGACAAATCTGCTGCCTTCTCTCGCTGCCGTTTTGGTAACTATTTCATTCACACCTGTCAGAGGCCGAGCTGAGGATCCCACCGAAGTCCTGCCCGCCCACGCGCGTGATCCGTCCATCCAATCTCCGGCGAAGTTTTTCGGCTTCGAGGTTGGGTCGCGACATCTCAGGCACGATCAAGTTGTTGACTATCTCCGATACCTGGAAGCGGCTTCGCCGCGAGTGCAAGTCATTGACTACGCGAAGTCCCACGGACAACGCCCACTGATGGTCGCAGCTATCTCTAGCCCTGCAAATATCGAACAACTCGACAAAATCCAATCCAAACGCCGGCGTTTGACTTCGGGCCGCTACCAAGCGGACCTAAGCGAAGAACTGCTCGTCATGTACATGGGCTACTGTGTGCACGGAGACGAGGCGAGTGCCATGAACGCGACTCCTCTCGTGGCCTACCATCTCGCATCCTCAAAGTCTGCGGAAGTGGCCGGTTGGCTCGAAAACGGAGTCTACCTGGTCGACCCAGCACTCAATCCTGATGGAGCAGATCGGTTCGCCAATTGGTCGAACGAGAACCGCGGGAAATTTGCTTCCGCCTCGAGTGCAGATCGCGAGCATAATCAGCCTTGGCCCGGCGGACGCACCAACTATTACTGGTTCGACCTAAACCGAGACTGGCTACCTCTGGTTCATCCCGAGAGCCAAGGACGCATCGCGCTGTTCCACAAGTGGAAGCCCAACGTGGTACTCGATTATCACGAAATGTCAGGAACCTCAAGTTACTTCTTCCAGCCCGGAATCCCAGCACGCAGCAATCCACTCAGCCCCTCAAAGAATTTGCAGCTCACACGGCTTTTTGCCAAGGAACATTCTGCCACAATGGATGCAGCGGGAGAGCTGTATTACACCGAGGAGAGATTTGACGACTTCTATCCAGGCAAAGGCAGTACTTATCCCGACTTGCACGGAGCGATTGGAATTCTATTCGAACAAGGTAGTACACGCGGGTTGCGACTGAAGAACGCACGCACTGACCGGCACTTCGAAGATACCGTTGCGAATCAACTTCGCACGAGCCTCTCTAGTCTTGCGGCCGCAAACCAACACAAGCAGGCGTTGTTGCAATATCAAAGAGACTTTTACAACAACAGCCTCCAGCAAGCTGAGAAGAGCGATATCCAGGCCTACATTCTGACGGGTACCACGAGTCGCATTCAGGCTGCAGCAGGACTACTACGTCGGCATCAGATTGAAGGCTATCAGCCAACGGTTGGCGTGCGTTTGGATGGAAAGCAACACCATGCAGATCAGATCCTGGTCTTGCCCATCGCGCAATCTGAAACCATTTTTTTGCAGTCACTGATGGAGCCACTTCAGAACTTCCGGGAAAACATCTTCTACGACGTGTCGGCCTGGCATGTTCCAAGTGCCTTTGACTTGGAAATGCATCGCTGGGAGTCGGATCTGCCCGATGCATGGACTCAAAATGCTTGGTCCTGGCAACAAGCAAAGCCCAAAGCGGTAAAACTTGACGAAAGCACAAATGATAGTTTGATCGGCTACGTGTTTTCGCCCGTCGAACTCGAGGCCCCTCGCCTTGTTGCAGGCCTGCAGAGAAGCGGAGGACACATTCGTGTCGCGATGGAACCCATGACTATAAAGGCGGTTGGCGAAAAGGAGGTCAATACGTGGCCACCGGGTTCGTTCGTTTTGCTCAAGCAGCCGAACGAAAATCATTGGTCGAAACTATCTGCTATTCTGCGTAAACAGGCGGCAACCAGTGGTATAAAAGTAGCGGCAGTGGCGAGCGGTATCACGCCGGTTGGACCTGACCTGGGCAGCAATACGCTTGTCGAACTCCCGACCGCCAAGCCGCTACTGGTTGTCGGGCCGGGAACACGTTCTTACTCTTCCGGTGCACTCTGGCATCATCTTGACACACGACTTCGCATGGCCGCGACTTTGGTGGACGATGATCGACTCGTACAAGTTGATTTACGTGAGTATAGCACTGTCATTTTGCCCTCCGGCACCTACGGAAACTGGGGGAGTCGAGAAGCATCTAGCCTCAAGGACTACCTGAGCTCGGGCGGAACCGTGATTGCTGTCGCTTCTGCGATTCGTTGGTTAGAGCGAGAAGAGTTGCTTACGCATGAGCACGATTCGGAGCAAGAAAATAATCATGCGTCCGGTAGCAAGCGACCAACACTCAAGTTTGGCGATGCTCGCCGCGCTCGAGCACTGGAGACCATCGCTGGCGTGTTCTTCCGCTCGAAGGCCGATCTTACGAATCCTGTCGCTTTTGGATTTCCAAACGCTACGATCCCGCTCTTCAAAGATCACAGTATGAAATTTGAGACGCCCAGCAACCCGTACTCAGTTGTTGCCCGATACGAGGACGTGATCGCAGGTTATGTCAGTCAGCGAAATCGAGAGCATCTGCGAGGCACACCTGCTGTTTGGGTTCAGAATGTCGGGTTGGGACGCATCATATGCATCGCAGATAACCCGGTGTTCCGTGGTTATGTTCGAAGTGCAGAGCGGTTTCTAACCAATGCAATTCTGCTCGGACCAACTGTGAATGTTCCTTCCAGTCCGCTTGGTGAACGAGCTGACGAAGACGCGCACACCCATTAACTTCATAAAAGTCGGCCGTAGCGAGCGCAGCGCTGTTACCATGCTACGCTCGACTGGTCAGGAAGCCGTAGCAGGGTTGCGGACGTTAAGGCCTATCCGGAAGTCGCATGCTATGATGCTAGCCTTCCCACCTCAGACCTCTAGCCAAGAGTTCTTCAAGTGATTCCTCAAACTCGAATTATCCTTGCCTGCACGCTCGCGGCAATTTCGGCAGTCCATTCAGCCGCGAACGAGCCAAGTAAACTGCCAAACATCGTGCTGATTTATGCAGACGATCAAGGGAGTTTGGATCTCAATTGCTATGGCTCCAAAG
>PKCQ01000528.1 GCA_002862265.1 Planctomycetaceae bacterium
TTCTTCTTCTTCATCTTGCTGTTCTTCGGACGACGAGCAACTCCGTTGGAATCAGACTCATCGTCGACCATTTTCCCGTCTCAACAGACGAAAAGGCAGCATGCTGACGCGCACGACCTATTAAAACGCAAGCTCGATTCATAGCTAGCAGTGCAAACCCTCCAGAGTGCACAATGAGCCGATCGCGACTAGCCCGAGCATCTCATGGGCCGTGTCAACTCATTACACAATACGAATCAATCGGTGGCGTATTTCTGAGGGGAGCCCAGCTGACAACGCAGAAGTTCGAACCGACGTTGATTTACTTTCCATTTGCTCTTCATCTTGAGTCCAATTTTCAACTAAAGAGAAGTTTCTGGTTCTCGATCCGCGCCAACCTTCGGATTCAATGGACAAATGGACTCTCTGAGCAACCTGTTTGAACAAACGCGCTCGCGTTACGCTTCGATGCCTGCATCAACACGGCTTCTTTCCACGCTGTTGCTAGCCGTCGTCGTCGCGAGTACTTGCTGGATGCTCTCCGTCTATGACTCACAGGCCCAAACTGAGCTCCTGAGTCATCTTTCGCAGATGGAAATGCGGACGGCCACGACTTGTTTAGAATCCGCTGGGCTCACCAATTATAAGATCACGAATCAATCAGGTCTTTGCGTCCCCTCAAGCGAAAAGGGCAAGTACTCGGAAGTCTTGCAGCAGGCCAATGCGATACCATCCGCAGCGCGGGACCAGCGTGAACTGAACGGGATGTCGATTTTTGTTCCGCCCTCCGTGCAAGAACAACAGACTGAACTAAGGCATGAACGGGCGTTCGAGGAGGTCTTGAAGCGGCGCCAGCAGATTGGATTCGCCAGTGTGGAATATTCCGAGGCCGAATCGACCGGCTTTGGCCCTAAACAACGTAGCTGTTGCGTCCAAGTCGAGAGCCCAGACAAACGGCCGATTGATCGCTTTGTTTTGGCCACCATTCGCGAAACCGCTGTTAGCTACTTTGCAGGCCTGAAGACGCAAGACGTACGTGTCGTTGACTTAAACGCTTCGCATACCGCTGAGGCGGTGCTCAATCCGGAAGACCAGCGGCTTCTACAGGCCAAGCATGCGTGGGAAGAACACTACCATTCAAAAGTCAGTGAATTACTTGCTTCTTATGGGCCAGTAAAGATCTTTGTCGATGTGCAACTTGACCCATTGCTGAGTAAACACACTGAATCTCGCAAGCTCCTTGCCTCACCGCAACTGCAAGAAAATGTCACCGTCGCGCGCCGAGTCGAAGTAACTCGCCCAAAGCAACGCATATCGATTGAATCCACAACCCCATTGAAGAACAAGGTTCTTCCGGCCATAGAGACTGTTACAACAAAGCGTCATCAGTTCGGACACGAAGAAAGAGTCGAATCCAAACAAGGGCTCAATCCGAAGTCACTACACCTGTCGGTGGAGATCCCGGAGTCCCACTACCGCGAGTTGTATCGGCAGCAGCTTCAGCAGAACCAGATGCCGACAACCGAGTTGGCGTTGAATTTGCCTACCACCGCTGAATTGGCTGGTATTCAGCGCGAAGTGGAAAAGCGAGTAGAAGCCTCGCTTCAGGGTCTCACGCAACATCAGCAGGATCTGCAGGTCTCGATTCAAGTCCAATCCTACCTGGATCAAGCTCCACCGGAATTCCAGCCTCCAACCACGGCTCAACTCGCCAGCTTCTGGCTCCTACAGAATCAGCAGACCCTCTTTCTGAGCGGACTGGCTCTCGTGATGCTGCTGTTTATGGGCAAGTGGATTCGTAACAGCCTCCCCATGCAGTCGCGAGCGGATCAAACGCTCGCCCTCAATACACACGACAACACATCCGAAAAAATAATTGGTAAAGAGGAGCTTGTAGCTGGCGTAGCCGTGCAGGCAGAACCTGCCAATCAAGCTGCAATGCCGCAGCTCAAGTCGAGCCTGTCGAAACTAGTTACCGACAATCCAGAGAACACAAAAGCTGTCCTTAACCGCTGGCTGAACGACGCGGCTTAGCAGCGCCGCGAACTATTTAGCCGACCATCTCACTGGGCTGCTTTTGCACGTCGTAACCGTAGCGTGAAGAATACTCTGCCCAAGCGAAAGAAACCGTTTTCTGCACCACGGAATCGACCCGATGTACGTTCGGTTTGTATTCCTTGTGGTTCTTCAGTCGCTCTTCCAAAGGTGCACGAACGGACTTGGAGTCGCCGAGATCTAACTGCGTGTAGAGTCGCTGGACCGTCTCGAGCGGATTGACCGCCAGTTCCTCGTAGCTGATTCGAGCTAGGCGTGACGAGTCCATACCTTTGGCATCTTGTTCAAACTGATCATACATGCGCTGATGACAGTCGAGCACATAGTCATCCATGTGTTCTTCAGGTCGCGATTGTTGGAGCGCCTGAACTTCTTCGAGGGAGCGCCACAAACGTTTGGTCGAGCAAAAGAGTTTCACTGGATCACGCGACAAGTGAATAAACTTGGCGTTGGGAAACATCTTCGCGAGCACACCGATGCGGCCTGTGTGCGTTGGGCTCTTGAGCACAAGTTGCTTGCCGCCAAAATGATAGGTCAAGGCCTTCAGGAACCACATGAAGCCATCTTGCCAAGCCTGCAAATCTTCATCACTCAAGCTCTCGAGCGTTAGGTACTCGAGCATCTTTTCCTGAGTCTCTGGGAATGCAAGTCGCAAGTAGGGAGTCGGCACTCCCTGATTCATCAGAGCGAACTCATCTTCTTGCGGCAGCTTCCACCCCGCCTGCATGTTGTCCATAGGGCGTTGCTTGGGCAGAAGAAACCCGCCAAGCGTGGTCAGCATCATTTCGCTGACCAAGAAGTGACTTGGCACGAAACACTGATAAGTGTTAGGTGACGCCAACTGCGGGTTGGTCACCAACAACTCGTGCAGCAAGGTGGTACCGCTGCGCCAATGCCCGAGGATGAAGATTGGATCTTGCTGTATTTGGGTCTTGCGAATCTGGCGTCCGAACAGCAACCATTGCTTGAAAGCTAGCAATTCGTTGATTGGCGTAATCAGACTGACGCCGACGGCAATGTGCGCTTTGGGAAGCGACAGCTTGAATCCGTTCTTGAGAAAAACACGCCACCATTGCGAGGCGCGCATGCCATGCCAGAATCTTGGAGCCCAAACCGGATAATGATTGGTCAAAGTAGACTTGGAGGCGTTTTCTGGCATTCCCTGTCCGTATGCGGCGCCGAAGCTAGGTAAGCGAAAGACCTAGACAGAGGCGACGAAATTTGAGTAACAACGATCGCTGGAAAGCGGTTGCTCAGCCAAGTTGTCCATCTCAGCTTTGCGGCCGGAACACGGTCCCGTTTCCGGCCTCAAATATCAGCCACACATTGGACACGTTTTAAAGCTGGCAAACAAGGATAAATAGAGATTTGATTCTCAGCGATGGGCATGGAGGTTCGATCGCGTATGTCACTTCAAGCCCTTATCAGTAAATATCGTGGGCTGATTCTGCCTGTGGCGGTGATCGCTTGTATTGCGGTTCTCCTAACGCCACTGCCGGCAGCTGTTTTAGACGTGCTGCTCGCAACCAACCTGGCCGTCGCGGTGATCATTCTACTGACCACCATCTCCGTCAAAACCCCGTTGGAGTTCAACGTCTTCCCGTCACTGCTTGTCGCTACCACTTTGGGTCGCTTGGTACTGAATGTAGGGACTACGCGCCTAATTTTGACTCGCGGAGCTCAGGATCGACAGGAAGCCGCCGGAGGCATGATCCAAGCTTTTGCTGATTTTGTGGCCGGGGACATGCTCATCGTTGGCATCGTGATCTTCGCGATCATAGCCGCGATTCAGTTCCTGGTAATCACCAAAGGCGCCACGCGAATCGGTGAAGTTGCTGCGAGGTTTGCCTTAGATGGAATGCCGGGTCGCCAAATGGCCATCGATGCAGACTTGAATGCTGGCCAGATTGACGGCGCGGAAGCACAACGACGCCGGGCCGAACTCGCCGAGCAAGCTGACTTCTACGGTGCCATGGATGGAGCTAGTAAGTTCATCCGAGGCGACGCAATTGCCGCAATCCTTATCACTGTCATCAACATCGTTGCCGGCTTCTTGATAGGAATGAGCAGTGGCGGGATATCACTGCAAGAATCAGCCGAAGTTTTCACTCGACTGACGATTGGCGATGGACTCGTGAGCCAGTTGCCCGCGTTTTTGATTTCGCTTGGTGCCGCCGTCCTGGTGACTCGAAGTCAAAAGCAATCAGACCTTTCAAACGACATACTTGATCAGCTCTTCGCTCAGCCGCAGACGCTGGCCATTGCAGGTGCTTTTCTTGTGCTGCTGATCTTTACTAATTTACCAACCATTCCACTTCTAATTCTCGGCTCAGCATGTGCCGCGCTCAGTTACATTATCAGCCGCAGCCAGAAGCAAGAAGCCGCCCAGCAGCAAGCCGAAGCCACTCGCCAAGAAAAAGCAAA
>PKCQ01000287.1 GCA_002862265.1 Planctomycetaceae bacterium
GGACGGCGGCGGTGATGGCGAGCTAGTAGTCGGGGTGGACCTGGCCGGTAACGAGTACGAGCACCAGATGGCGCAACGGCTGGCGCGTGGTGCTGCTCCTGCAGCTGAAGCCGCCCCCCTGGCGCCCGATGACCGTGCTGCTGTTGCCGCTGAGCGCGAGCGCGCTAAGAGCCGCGAGCAGCTGCTGGAGATGCGCTGGCAGGACCTCAAGGCTCTCTGCGGCGAGTTGGGCCTGCTCGGCAGAAAGATCGCCTTGAAGTAAAAACCCGTGAGCAGCCGTGATGCTCAGATTGGCGTCAAGTCCGAGGTCACGTGCTTCGGCAGAAAGACCGGCGCCAGCGACATCTGATTGGCCATCGGCGGGACGGATATCAATTTCCCAGAGAGTCACGAATGCTTTTTCCTGTGCTTAGTAATTCTTCGAGTTGCGCAGAGTCGTCTTGCTCCACGGCCTCAATCCAATGCTGAACGGATTGCCCAAAACCGCGAAGGGCATCCAAAATCGGGAGTCGGTTTTCCTGAATGATTTGCAACCATAGCTCGACACCTCCTGCTGCTACCCGTGTTGTATCGGACCAGCCCGTTGCCGCTAGGGGTAATAAAGATTCCGGCGTAGTTCCGGCCAAACATGAGGCCACGATATGGGGAAGGTGACTGGTTCTTGCAAGGGCGGCATCGTGCTCTGCAGCGGGCAGGCGAAGAGTCTTTGCCCCCAGCTGAGCCCAAAATTGTTCGACGGATAGCGCAATGTCTTCGCTGGTTGACTCGCCTGGAGTCACTACGCAGCTGCGATTTAGGAAAAGGTCTGAGTCCGCGAAATCCGCTCCACTCTTCTCCCCGCCAGCCAAGGGATGCGAACCACAAAAGTTGGTGACCGACTGCAACTGTTCGGCAATGCGCAGCTTCGTACTCCCCACGTCGGTGATTTTGGCCGAAGCAGGAGCAGCGGCAGCACACTGCTGAACCAGCTCGGCAATCATGGTTACCGGCGTGCAGATGACGATGAAATCTGCCCCTTGGCAGGCAGCAGGAAGATCGGCGTTGGTTTCATTAACGCAAGCCATAGTGGCTGGGCGCTGGAGGCTTTCTGCGCGCCCCCAACCAACGATTTGCTCAGCTAGTCCGCGACTTCGAAGCGCAAGCCCAATCGATCCTCCCAGAAGACCAACTCCAGCGATCACCACCCGTTTGTATTGAGCCATTTCCTCGGCCACGCGGATTGCTTTGTTTTACGATCAGCCGTTAGCGGCCGTCTCGACCTGATTCGAATGCCGTAACAGGACTAGACGCAGTACGGCATCGAACATCAGTGCAGGGTTACACTCGCGCGCGATCGCACTTGAAATCCAACCAAGCACCATCTTGCTTGCTGGACTCAACACACTGCTGAATGAACAACATGCCCTCGACTCCATCGTGAACATTTGGATACACCGTGTCTTTACGCTCAACGGACCCACCCTGGGCTTTGGCGATCATTGCGTCAAAGGCCGATCCGTAGATGTTCGCGAATGCTTCAAAGAAAGCTTCTGGGTGACCGCTCGGCAAACGACAAGCCGCTTGACCAGAGCCATTCATAAACGGAGCATTGGGATCTCGCGTGTAAATCTTGTGCGGCTCACCATTGCAACGAACGATCATCGCGTTCGGCTCCTCTTGACGCCATTGCAGAGCACCCTTGGTACCGTCGATCTCGATGAACACATCGTTTTCACGACCATGGGAGATCTGTGAAGCAGTGACCGTACCCAATCCTCCATTCTGATACTTGATAATCGCCGTACCGTAGTCGTCTAACGCACGCCCTTCTTCGAAAGTACGCAAGTGACAGGAAATGGACTCCGGCAACAAGCCTGTCATATAGCGTCCTAGGTTGTAAGCATGAGTAGCGATGTCGCCAAAACAACCCGCTGCACCACTCTTGGTTGGGTCTGTCCGCCAAGCCGCTTGTTTCTGGTCGGATGACTCGAGTCGAGTTCGCAGCCAGCCTTGAATGTAGTTGCTGCGAATTGCTTGGATCTCGCCGAGCTCGCCATCCTGGATCATTTCACGAGCTTGGCGAACCAGCGGGTAACCGGTGTAATTGTGAGTTAAAGCAAAAACAACGTCTGAGTTGTCAACCAAGTTCGCTAGCTCTTCCGCCTGAGCTAAGTCGAAGGTCATTGGCTTGTCGCAAACTACGTTCAGCCCTGCTTCGATGGCAGCTTTGGCCACTTCGAAGTGAACGTGGTTGGGCGTAGTGATGCTGACGAAGTCGATTCGCTCGCCCTCGGGTTTGGCGGCTTCCTTCTCAAACATCTCTAGGTAAGAGCCGTAGGCCCGATCTTCGGAAACGTCGTAGTCACCAGCACTTGCTTTGCTGCGTTCAGGATTGCTGGAGAAAGCTCCAGCGACTACTTCTGCCCGATTGTCCAAACAAGCCGCAATGGAGTGTACTTTTCCGATAAACGAACCTTGCCCACCGCCGACCAAGCCCATTTTCAACTTGCGATTTAACGGCCCGTTTGTCATCGAGTACTCCTGCCACTGGGGGTAATAGCTTGATCGTCAAAGAATTGTGGTTATCTAGCCACTTCGCGGACCATGTTCTAACACATTTTCTCTGGCTGCGGCAGGTACCTCGCTGAGCTGAGCAGCGGGTCCTGCGATGTCGTCTGGCCCCGAGCCGCTTCAATCCCGATTTACCGTAGCCACCACCCAATCGCCATCGTGCTTGACCAGCAAGCCAATCAACCTACCAGTAGTCGCATCTACGACAGGTGAGCCAAAAAGAGAATCACTAATTGGGACACCGCTGGCTATCCGCAGTCCGACACCTGTTCGAAGTTCAACTCGCGTGTCATCTAATGCCAGTGGCTCTGGCTGATCAGGATTAACAATCAAAAGTACGCTATCGCTATTCCACATGCCGAAATTGGCTTGGGACCATTTCTTCACCGTGGCTTTAGCTGGAAGCCTAATTCTAGTCAGATGTTGAGCCCGCAAGATGTTCTTTGATTCTAACGCCGCGCTCGTTCCAGCCAGTTCAAGTGTGACTTTATGTTCAACGGCTTCTGCTTCATCTGCGAATGTCGTTGGCACCATGACGTAGCCGGTATCCAAGGCAATTCCCCAGGTCTCAGCAGTGTGGCGATAAAGCCCGATCATGGACTTCCATCTCGCGACGACTCGAACGCATTGCGGCAACTCCAATTCCCCAGCCTTCGCGACCGCGATACGCGGCTGCCAATTTAGCCACTCCTCCAAGGGCTCCGGGTTCAAAACAAAGCGATGCCCCGTGACGACTCGTTTTCCAGGTATCTCGGGTGTGCCAAATGCAATTCCGCCGCGTAGCCAAGCTGCTACTGAATCCATGGCAATGGTCACGCCTCCGAGGTTTGCATCCAGCTTGACCCCGCCGTTCGCCCACCACCGCGAGTCTTCTCGGACGAGCTCGGCGTACTCTGCTTCGACGATAGCGCGAATTTTCACCGTCGCTCCGTCGCTTGAGAGATCAATACTTGAAACGCGCCCCACTTCCAATCCGCGATAAGTAATCGGAGCGCCTCGATTGACGCCCATTCGTTCCGCCGCGTCCAGCTCGACTTCTAAAGCACCGTCCCGCAATGGGATCGGCGGAGCGGCTGCCAGTCCAGCAAAGTGAGTGCTTGGCTCTCTATCTGCGGACGTTGGTTGCAGCGCAACGTACAAACCGCCCAGCAGAGTTTCTAAGCCACGAATCTCAGTCAGGTCGAGGCGAGGGCGTTCAATCCAGAATTGGGTTCCCGTGCGTGCCAACGGTTTGGCCGTGCCAACCAAACGCAAGCGAACCAGAACGGCCTCCGTATCTGACTCCAAAGCAACTTCAGTCACCTCACCAACTGAGATCCCGCGGTAACGCACGGGATCGCCGGCAGCTAGTCCCTGGCCCTCAGGAAAACGCACATCAACCTCGACCGAATCGCCATCCACGATTGTCAGAGGATTATCGAGGCCTTCAAAGTTATAAGCTGATTTATTGCCTGGATCACCTGGAAGCACCGCGACGTACTTCGCGCCGACGACGGTGTCGAGGCCGCTGATCTGCCCCAAACGCAAGCGAGGTCGCTCAATCCAGAATTGACTGCCTTCGACTGCGATGGCTTCATTGCCAGGCGACAGCAAAATACGAGTGTCGACTCCATTCAAATCCTTGGCGATCTTAACTGAATGTACCGCGCCGACATCAATTCCGCGGTAACGCAATGTATCGCCCGCTTTCAGACCGTGGCCTTGGTCAAAGTGAATTGCAATCGTGGTGCCTTGCGTCTGATAGCTAGAAACGATCAAAGCCGCCGCTAGCCCAACGCAGAGCAACGTCAGCCACCACAGCCGAGTTTTCAGCCGTCCGGACGAAATCTGCTCTGCATTCCGCACTACACTCTGCTCGGCACTCTACTCTGCATTCTGCACTGCACTCTGCTCTGC
>PKCQ01000688.1 GCA_002862265.1 Planctomycetaceae bacterium
TGATTCCGTATCATCGCTGGCCTACGAAGATAGGTTGTCTTCATAGGTGCATTGGCCACTCCGTGACGGGTGGATCGACCACGCTAGAGTCAGCTTCGTAATGAAGCATCTGTTTGGCGGGGCCTTCCATCTCAGGCCCCTGAACCTCCTGCGAATAACCGCGGGGGCCATAGTGCTCCGCGTACTGGTGCGTGTCCTTGGTGGCGGCAAAAGACGCGTAAAGGGCAACCGGAACCAGTAGCAGGATCACGGCGACGATGATCGTTACAGTCCAATTCATGTTTTGCTCCTTTCCATTAAGCGGGAGCTGCGAAACTTTCGACTTGCTCCTATGGCTAATGGTCGAAATCTTGGCCCGGCTAGTCGGTTTTCCCGTCAAAACCTTGTGAAAGCTAGGGTTTGCAAGAAACAAGACGTCGGAAAACTCGGCGGAGAAGGCAAAAACATGCTTGCTGAGAACTAGCGTTCGCAACCCGAACAAGAAAACTGAAAAGAGCCGCCCCGCAGAAGAACTTCAGACTTTCCGCCTGATTGCCACGACAACCAAGGCGACCCGACACCTCGCGGCGATGCGGCTCACTAAACAAAAAACCGCTATCCGCGGAGTCCCCATCGGATGATTTCGGAAAGCTTGGGTGTCTTGCCCTGCCACAAAATACCTACTCGGAAAATGCGTCCGGCAAGCATGACGACAAGAACCGTCGCAAGCGAAGTGAGAACAACACCTAGAATCGGTTGCCAGATTGGGATGGTCTGTCCCGTGCTCATTCGTAGCAGCATTGTCGTCGGCGTGACGGGAGGAATGAGTGAGAACCAAGTGGCTACACTGCCATTCGGATCTTGCACAATGAAGATCCAAATGAACATTGGCGCCATCAATAACATCCAGACGGGAAGCAGCATCGACTGAGCTTCCTTCAGTTGTGTCACACTTGCCCCAACGGCTAAGAAGAGCGAAGCGTAGAAAAGTACGCCAAGCACTTGGAAGATGACGAACCAGGGTAAAGTTGCGACCGGGAAACTCGCGGTATACCCCTGCTTCATGGCAACAAAGAAAATTCCTGATGCGTAAATCGTGAAAATCGTCACTGAGCCAGCCACCGACCCCAAGAGCTTTCCGCTCATCAGTTGAAATGGATTCGCACTCCCGAGTAACACTTCAGCAATGCGCTGCGACTTCTCTTCTAAGACGCTTTCCAGCATTGGTTGCGAAGCCATGAAAATGATCATGAACATTAGCATCATCACGCCCATCGGCAGGAAGATTGCAGTCAGCTCGTCCTTTTCCTTAGCCTCTGTCACACTGCCATCACTGGCTTGGCTCACCAGACCTAATCCTTGCACCTGAACAGGTAGACTTGCTTGAGCCACAATGGTTGGATCGATGTTCGCATTCGCGAGGCGTTCGTTCTTCACAGCGTTCGCAATAACGCCTTGAATCCATCGTCTGGCTGGTGAAAGCCCCGAGTCCTGCGAATAGAACTTGACCGGATTCTCTGTGGGCGAAGAAACGATGCCTTCCGGAATTTCAATAAATCCATACAGCTCTTGATTGCGAACTTTGTCGGAGAGTTCGATAAGCAACTCGTCGATCAGTGGGCCTTCCTGTTTCTCAAGCAAAAACTTTTGGGCTTTGTTCAAGGAAGGTCCGCCTCCACCGATGTCTGAATCTTTGTCCTTTGGGTTTCCATTCTCATCGAACATTTCGTCGATCATCGTGTTGCGGCCAGCAGCAGCAACTTCAAGCACGGCATACATTTGACCGCTGGAATCGGCGACGACGATCTTGCGTTCTTTGACTTCGCCAACGTTGTTGAGAAGTCGAATCGCAAACAAACCGCCGAGCATCAAGATCGGCATCATCACGATGGACAGCAAGAATGTCTTTGTCGCCACCATGGCTTTGTATTCGCGGAGCGCGATAGTCAGAATTTTGTTCATGTTACCAACTCCCCGTTGTCCTCAGGCTGATTCTCGTTCGGCTTTGCGATACTGACAAAAATGTCGTGCAAAGATGGTTTGACGATTTCGAAGTGCTGGAGATCGCCCGTTTGCACCAGCTGTTGCAGCAAGTCTTGCGATCGCGACGGATCTACGAGCTGAGCGTCAAAGTAACGACCTTTGGCTTGCAGCTGTTCAACACCAGGGACATTCGGCCACTCGCGTTGCTGGCCGAAAGCAACCCGAACACGATCGCTAGCATAATTGGCACGAATTTCGTTCATCGTGCCGTCGAGCACTTTATTGCCTCGGAAGATCATGAATACCGAGTCGCACATTTGCTCGGCCATATCCATATCGTGCGTAGAAAAGATGATCGTTGTACCTTGTTCACGCAGAGAAAGGATCGCTTCTCGCAGCGATTCCATGTTCACTGGATCTAGCCCACTAAAGGGTTCGTCCAGAATCACCAATTCAGGTTTGGCGACGACAGCGGAAATAAACTGAATCTTTTGCGCCATGCCCTTCGAGAGCGAGTCGATTTTCTTGTTTACCCAGTCGGTCGCTCCTAGACGCTCCAGCCACATGTCGATTTCGGGCTTGCAGTTTTTAAAACCCTTGAGCTGCGCGTAGTAAGTCAGAAGCTCGCGGACTTTCATCCGTTTGTAGAGCCCCCGTTCTTCGGGCAAGTAGCCAAGCCGGTCGTCGGCTGTATCGCCTTGAGGCCTGCCAAGCACGACGACTTCGCCGGAATCTGGCTGAAAGATTCGCAGAATCATTCGTAGCGTCGTCGTCTTGCCGCTACCGTTTGGGCCAATAAAGCCGTAGATGGAACCTTGAGGAACGGTCAGATCGACGTCGTTTACTGCGACGTTCTTCCCGAAGGTCTTCCTGACGCGACGGAGCTCTATTGCATTTGTCATGAGAAGTCGGATGAAAGAAAGATTGACGCGCCAGATTTGGTCGCTGGTGAATCGAGGATTCGCCACGTCGGCATATTGGCCTAGAAAACGAATCCGAGAGGCGCATAAACTAGCAATGAGAGCTAGATCGTAGGTACTCAATCCAGTCTTCGCTGACGTGAAACCTCTATTCGCTCGACAATCTAGTATCTTGCAGCCCGATTCAGTCGACCTCGGGAGAAGCCAGAAAAACCAGCTCGTTTCCGGAGCCTAAGAGTATTCCCGACAGTCACTCGGAGAGTTGCGACTCTGATATGCGGTTTACTTGTGAACAAGTCCACTACGTCGAGTTGTAGTGAGAGTTACAATGGACTAATACTACGCGTTTGAAGCATCCCTTCGCATAGATTCGCACTCGCCCGGAAGACCACAGTGCCCAAGATTCGGATTGGAACAAGAGGAAGCAAGCTTGCGATGTGGCAGGCTGAATGGGTCGCTGGCCAGTTGACCGAGCGGGGAAATGAAGTTGAGCTAACTCAAATTTCTACCAAGGGCGACGTTTCGCAGGCATCCTTGAGCCAGGTTGGCGGGCAGGGCCTGTTCACCAAAGAGATTCAGAATGAACTTCTCGCCTGCAACGTGGATGTTGCCGTTCACAGTCTGAAGGATCTTCCTACGGTTGAAGTCCCAGAACTAGTGCTGGCCGCGGTGCCCCAGCGCGAGACGACACTCGATTGTCTTGTGAGCCGCGAGAATCTGAAATTTGAGGATCTTCCACCAGGTGCAAAAGTCGGGACCGGTAGCAGCCGTCGCGGCGCGCAACTGTCGGCTTGGCGTAGCGATATCGAAATCAAGGATATCCGTGGCAACGTCGATTCCCGGCTGCGCAAAGTCAAGGAAGGACAATACGACGCCATTGTCCTCGCCGCAGCCGGACTCACGAGACTTGGCCTTTACGAAGAAGTAACGGAAGAACTTTCGCAAGAGCGAGTCCTACCAGCAATCGGCCAAGGAGCTTTGGGGCTGGAGTGTCGTGCGAATGACGATTCCACACAAGAAGCTTTGACGGAACTCAATCATTGGCCCAGTTTCCATGCTGTTTCGGCTGAAAGGCAATTGCTGGCGAGCTTGCTTGCCGGTTGCTTAGCACCAGTCGCAGCTTTGGCCGCGGTCGTCGGAGATGAGCTGACTTTAAAGGCTCGCGCCTTAAATGGGGACGGTAGCCAGTTAGTAGAAGGAGTTCGAAGCGGAACGCCCGAGCAAGCCAAACAAATCGGCGAAGAGCTTGCCGATAGTTTGCGTTCTCAAGGTGCGGCAGAGCTTATTGCCACCGCAAGGCAAGTCGAACAGTAAGGCATTCGCTGAACGGACAGTCGAACCATGTTGCAAGAACCACCTCGAAGCCCCTACGACCTCAACTTTACTTTTTTGGGCTATCCCGTCCGAGTCTTTTGGGGGTTCTGGGTCTTGGCGGCGGTTGTCGGCTATGAGTGGAGCAGAATGCGAGATGTCGACTTGGATACTTTTAATTTGGAGCCACTTGGTGCGCCACTGTGCCTCGTGATTTGGGTGGCAGCTCTT
>PKCQ01000517.1 GCA_002862265.1 Planctomycetaceae bacterium
TCGCCGCAGCAGCTCGGCATCCGGATTGGCAGCCGTGGAACCATGCACATATCCCTTACGGAACTTTCCCCCTGCCAAGAAACTGCAGAAGCCATGTGGCCAATGATCACGCCCCGATGCTGGATTGATTCGTGGGGTACGCCCAAATTCGCCACCACAGAACAAGACTGTTGAATCGAGCATGTCGCGAGCCTCGAGTTCCTGAAGTGTGGCTGCTAGGGCGCGATCCAGGATAGTGGCATTGCCTTTCTGGAGTTCGTGGTTGTTGACGTGCGAGTCCCAGCCATTCAGCTCTACTTCAACGCATCGCACACCCGCTTCCAGCAGTCGGATTCCTGCAACGCATCCACGTCCAAAGCTGTTCTCGCCAAATCGAGTGAGCGTCTCTTTGCTTTCTCGGTTGATATCAAATGCAACCAACTGATCGCTACTCATCATAGTTACCGCGTTCTTTGTTCCTGTTTCATGCAGAGTACGATCACGATTCAGATTGCGAAGTCGTCCACGCCGGAACTCGCCCTCCACGGTCGATAACAATTCATCGACTCGCGCTTTCATCCGATCTTTTTCGACCGGGGCGGTAAGATTCGGTACCGGCTTTGCGGGATCACCCATCTGGAAAGCATCGAGGCCGGGGCCTAGATATCCGCCACGCGCAGGCCATTGCGTGGGCTGAATGGAAATGTGCCGGGGAATCTCCAAATTCGTTTCACTGTCATAACAAACGACCGCACCAATAGAAGGGTGAACGATCGTAGGATCAGGCCTCCATCCTGTTTTCAGATGGTAACTTGCCCTTTCGTGATCACCTTCTTTACTAATCACCGACCTTACCAGCGTGCCGAGGTGCATTTGCTCGGCAGTTGCTGGTAAAAACTCACTGATTTCAAGCCCTGGTACGCTCGTAGCGAGTGACTTCACATCACCGCCAATCACGGTTCCGGGGTGCGGGTCGAAAGTCTCGAGCTGACTGGGGCCCCCTTGTAACCAAAGGAAGAGTAATGATTTTGGTTTTCCGCTTTTGTCCCGCTCATAAGCCGCCGCCAATTTCTCGGCAAATTGCGTCAGCCAAAGAGTGGAAGAAGCACCAGCAGACCTGCCAAGGAAATTCCTTCGCGAGGTGCACATGCGTTGATAGCTGTCGCAGCCTGTGGCGATGGGCCGATTGAACATAGCGAAAAATCCCTGCTTAGTGATTCCAGGAAAACTCGGTAGAATTCAATAGTGCCCAGTAAATATCGCCTACTGCGCGAGAGCGTGTGTTATTCCGTTTTCCCTCAAGATAGTCTGTAAACTTGGAGAGCTCTGTCTCAGAGGGCCTGCGATTCAGTGCGCTCAAATACACCAGTTCCACTGCCTTTGCGTCGTTCGAAACCAGTGTGCCGATGCGACTACTTGCATTGTTCACCAAATCAACATTTGTGTAATCCCTCGTATTATTTCCATTCATCAATACAAGTCGCTGCGTAATAGTAACTGCCTCTTCGTCAAACTCGTCCTCTCCACGATCACCAAACCGTTTGAGGAATTCATTGCGATTCCCGAAGGACTGCAGTTGAGTGACAATGGAGCTGGAGTAATCCACCGCCGCGAGCTTACTTGCTTGGAACGCACTTTGAGCAACTTGCTCTGGGCGCAACTGGGTTAGGGGAAAGACGGCCCAACAATCTTCGTGCTCCGCTGTGACATCAAAGTCAGCACGACTGGAGCGTAGAAATGCATCGGTTCGTACAATTAAGCGAATAAGCCGCTTTAAATCGTAACCATTCGATGAAAAATCGGCTGCCAACGTGTCAAGCACGGGGGTGACTGAATCATCCAGCGGGATGCTGTCCACCGGAGTCACAAGCGGTCGCTGCATCATCAGAGCCCAAACGCGATTCACCGTTGCACGGGCAAAGGCACGATTTTCAGGGTGCGTGACCCAATGTGCCAAGCGTTGCCGTGGCTTACCCTCTGCTGGCAGAAGCTCCGGAGCAAAAGGCACTTGGGGCTTGACCAGCTTCTCTTCTTCTTCGCCAAGATATTCATACAAGTATGCTTTCCCATCTTCACGAATACCCTGGAAAACAGGATTCGCCAAAGCTGTGCCGCTGAAGAATGCGGCAAGCTCATGAAAGTGGGACTGGACGCCTGCGACATATTTATCGGACGAGCCAAAGTTCAGATCACCTAAGAAGTCGTCATGACACTGCAAACAGTCAATGCGTTGCGCCAGAAAGGTTCGAGCGACTCTGCCTGCGAGACGGACCGGATCTGCCCTGTTCTCCGCTCCGTTATCCATCGTCGCGGTCACGAAATTAACTTGTGGATTGTCGGTCCACAGCCCTTCAGATGATAGTACCTCACGCACAATCTTGTCGTAGCGGGTTTCACTCTCGAGCTGAGCGGCGAGCCACATCGTGAACTTACGACGGCGAAAAAGCAGAAAAGGCCCTTCGTTGGCACCAACGTAGGCTCTCGCTATGCGTTCTGCGAAATAGTCGGCCCATCGGCGATCTTGTAAAATGTAATTCGTCCACCACTCGATCTGTCGGTCTTCTTTAACAAGACTTAGAGCCCGGATTTCCTCAAGCGAGAGTCCGCTACCAACAAGTGCGAGCGAGATACGACGCGCAACAGCCAAGTTGTCGGCTCGTTGGGCAATTTGAACTCCTGCCTTCTTCGCTAGCTCTTCAATCTGCAGATTCGCGAGTCGGAGCGTCTCCCGAAAGTTCGGTGCGCGGTAGTGTGCATTAACTCCTCGTGGTGGATCGATCCGCGGTCTCCGCGAAAGGGTTGTCGCCACCACGGTCACGCATCCAATGAGAACGCCGATCATCAGTAAAGGTTGCAAGATTCTCCGACGCAGACTGCGAAATTGTTTCGCCGTGGCTAATGGAGAATCAACCCGAGTTTGCATTGCAAGTCTCGCCTAAGGAGAGTCGTGTCGAATAGAATTGAACCTCTGTCTACGCCGCGCAAAGATCTGCCGTTTCACTTTCTTTTCAGAAAGGTGAAACGGGCATGCGGCTTTAGTGTAAAAGAACTTAAAGAGCGAAAAGAGTACAATTGGGCTGTTTTTCAATTCAACAAAAGTTCTTTCTGGCATGCGAATTCTTAGGATTCAGTCATTGAACGGCTTCGAGGCGAGAAGATTTTCGGTGATGAAATCGGCGGTAGTAAGCCTGCGAGCTTGAAAGTGACTTTCATGACAGAATCAAAATCGGAACCACCGATTATTGATCCTCCAATCGTCTCGCAGCCGCAATCCGATAAATCGGCTTCGGCGCACGTAGTGGTAGCTATGAAGGAGCCTCAGCGAACGCCGATTGCATCCACAGCCGCCGAGGGAGCATCTCAGCCAGTTACGGTAACAGATTCACGAGCAAATGAGAAGATCGAATGGTACATGCGACCAATCTGGCTGTTTGGGCGTACTTGGGACTACATTAGTCTGGCCGTTCTCCTTGCGGTGGTCGCTGCAATTCCGATTGTGCAGCTAGCCAGTCTCGGTTACTTGCTGGTGTCCGCTGCAAATCTTGCTGAACGCAGGCCGTGGCGAGACTGCGTTCCAGGGCTTAGGCTTGCTGGCAAGCTGGGCACTTTTGCACTGCTCGGGGCGATTGCTTGGCTGCCAGTCTGGCTGGTAACCGACTTGGCTTATTCGGCTCAACTTCTTCAACCAGGCTCTGGGTCGGCCGGGCTCTGGCGCATCGCGGCGTTCCTTGCAACTGGTGTCTGGATCACTCACTTGGCTTGGGCCGCAATTCGTGGTGGGCGTTGGTGGCACGTCCTTTGGCCAGCACCGATTCGATTTCTTTGGGAAATTTGCAATTCCAAGACGTGGACTAGGGCAAGTGATGAACTTTACGAACTCGTCGCAAGCGTCCACTTCCCCCGCCTATGGTGGCTAGGGGCTCGTGCTGGAGCTGGCGTTCTGATTTGGGTCTGCATTCCGGTCACGATGATGATCACCGGACAGCACAACCAAGATCTGCCGACTCCTGGTCTGTTCGGATTCCTTGGAGCTTTTGGGATGACGGCTATCATGCTTTACCTACCGTTCTTGCAAATCCAAATGGCAGCTGAGAATCGCTTTCTGGCGATCTTCGATTTCTTTCAGGTCAGGCAACGTTTCCTGTACGGCCCGCTATGGCACAGCTTTGCGATGCTTTCACTAGTCGTTTTATGTGTTCCACTTTACTTGTTGAGAATTGAACCCATCCCTGCAGAGCTAGCTTGGGCCCCTGCCTTCGTCTTCGTGTTGTTCATGTTGCCAGCAAAGATCTTAGTTGGCGCGGCGATGGGTTACGCGAATGGGCGGCAGCAAGCTGGGCGAAGTCCAAGAAGCTTTCTACTACGCTGGCCAGCCCGACTTGTTAGTCTGGCGAGTGTGTTGATTTACGTCGGCTTTCT
>PKCQ01000608.1 GCA_002862265.1 Planctomycetaceae bacterium
CCGCGTTTCCATTCTGTGCACCCAGTCTTGATTTTCGAGACACCACTGGACGGTCTTACTAAGGGCCTTACGAAAATTTACCTGAGGTCGCCAACCGAGCTGACCCATTATTTTGCCGGGACCAATTGCGTAACGACGATCGTGGCCCAACCGGTCGGGTAAGAACTCAATCAACTCCGCACAAGGCCTTTGAGGAAGATCCGCAGCGAGTTCGTCCAGCATCTCGCAGACCATGTGGACCAGATCCAAGTTCTTTTGCTCTTCCTCCGCTCCGATACAATAAGTTTCACCGATCACACTGGATTCGATGACGGCATTTAAAGCCGTGCAGTGCTCTTCCACATACAGCCAATCTCGAACGTTCTGCCCATCTCCAAAGACTGGTAGTTGCTCACCACGCATGGCCTGCATGATCATTCTTGGAATGAGTTTTTCGGGATTCTGAAATGGCCCCAAATTGTTGCAGCAGTGAGTAGATAGAACTGGCAGTCCAGAAGTCTGATGGTAAGCCCGCACAAAATGGTCGGCGGCAGCTTTCGAGGCTGAGTAAGGCGAATTGGGCTCGATCTTACAGTGCTCATCAAATTTTCCCGTGGCTCCGAGTGATCCGTAGACTTCGTCCGTCGAAACGTGCAGAAATCGAAAAGCTTCTTTTTGATTCTGCGAAAGTGTTTCCCAGTATCGCAGACTGCGATCCAAGAGAGTGCAGTTTCCAACGACGTTAGATTGCACGAAAGGACCAGGCCCCTCGATCAAGCGATCGACATGAGATTCTGCGGCAAAGTGAAGAACCCCTTCGGCTTGGAATCGCTCCAAAAGTTCAGAGACGAGTTCCGCGTTGCAGATATCCCCCTGGAAGAACTACAAACGACTGTGGCTGGGTAGAGAAGTTCGGTCGCTCGCTTACGTTAGCTTATCTAACACTACCACGCTCTCGCCAGCTTCGAGAGCGAGCCTGACCCAGCAACTGCCAATAAAACCGGCCCCGCCGGTCACCAGCCAAGTCCTTGGCGCCTCCCTGTCCATGTAATCCCCTTTGTCTATTCCATACCGGAGCCGATCACCATACCGGAGCCGATCACTGAAGGAATTTCAGCAGTCTGAAATCAACAGCACGGGCCGGACATCACAACCCTGAATCCAGCCGAACTCTGAGTCGGGCAGTATAGGCAATTGCGAAACGTTGGATCGACGTGGATTTCTGTGGGAGCAACGAAGTTGTAACGCGCTTCTGATGACTCTAGCGAAAACACACGTTGTTGGCTTCGAGTCAAATTTTGCCCCCTCCAATGGTTTTGCGGCTGGATCGATGTAACAAAGTAGAAGAATTCGCGAGGTACACGCCTAACGAGGGCGTAAAGTCGAAAGTGTTGAGCGAGGTCTTTAGGACGGAGGGGAACTTTTTGTACCGCTAGCCCCTCCAAAGTTCGCCGCTCTCTGTTGAGAGGGCATTTTGGAATCTACAGATTTTGACGGCAAAGATTCAGTCACGGTCCTTTGGAGGCATCCCGGCTGAGTAGATCCGTTGAATTCGCGTGTATGCCAATTACAATCCAACTTGAAGCTTTTATTTCCCTATAACCCCCAAACGCCCAATTTTGACTGCCGAGATCTCGCGAGACGGTAGTTGAGGTGCATCTTGCACCCTGATTTTCTCATCTGAAAATTGGGTTTAGGTTCGGTACCGGTTACCTAGAGCTGGTTTTCCAGCACTCCGTTGAGAGGTTTTTCATGGCCACAAGTGGTTTCCCCAAATCGCGTAACCTGTTGGCTCGTAAGCGTTTGCAGCAACGTGAAACTGTCCGCAAGGCTCTGATAGAGCATCTCGAAGCGAGGCAGCTTCTCGCCGTAGGGCCCCAGTTGCTTGGCATCCAGCCCAACATGGGTGACCTGATTGAGAACGGCGACGTGCTGAATGTCTCGCCGAAGGAGTTGACGGTCCGTTTCGATGCGAATTCCGCAATTGACGAAAACACGTTGAACGGGATTCGGGTTATCCGTTCGGGTGCAGACCAAGTATTCGAGCGAGCTTCGGTTGCGACCGACTTCGGGACTGGTGGGCAGACCCTGGTCGAGTTCTTTGCTCAGCAACCCGGCGAAGCTGGAAATGGCATCGATCTCGTATTCACATCCCGTTCACGAAACGATGGCCGAGCTCCGATTGTCAATGTCGACGGACGGACAATCAACATCGAATTGAACGCCAACCCCGTGCAAGAGACCCGGGTTGAGGACATCTTGCAGGCCTTCGACCAGAACGTCCGAAGTGCCCAAACGGATTTGGTTTACGCACTTCGGCTGCGAGGATCACAGGTTGCTCCCATCGCGCGAACTGGTGCTCCTCGAACACTGACATTAAGTGGTGCCAATGCAGCGAAGGCTTCGACAAACTTTGGTATCAGCAACGATCTGGAAGTTCGTTTCGTCGCGCGTGACGCGGGAAACGATGGTCTAGGTTTGACAATCAATGTGACCGCACGTGATCGTGGTGGCGCGGGATTTCCAACCGTTTCCGTAGTTGGAAAGCGGATCGACATTGAAATTAACAGCAATGCTCGTTTCGCAACGACGGTTCAAGAATTCATTGATGCCCTGAATGCCAGTGATTCGCTCTCATCCTCGTTGTTAGAAGCTCAACTGGTTAGCGGCATCGGAGCAACTCGCTTGGGCAGTGCTCCGATCACCTATTCACCGATCGTTTTGACTGGTGTTTCGGACATCGAAATTGTGCCCGCCTTCATTGGTCTGGGCGATACCGACCGTGAAGTCGTTCTACGATTCGCAGAAGCCCTTCCTGACGATCAGTACCGTATCGAGATTATCGGCCAAGGCACTAGGACACTGCGGAACGTTGATGGTGAAGCGTTCAACTCCGGAGACTCGATCTCGATCGGCTTCGAGTTGAATCTTGGCGCACGTATCGAGTCGGTTGTTCCTCAGCCGGTCACCAGGAATGCAAATGGTGTTTTGCAGCAGCAAGGCAACCGCATCGACATCTACTTCAATGATGATGATTTGATTGATGTGGACTCTATCACATCCGTGAACGAACTGACCATCGGCCAGCTTCGCGATCTTCGTCAGCCTCTGTACTTCGACCAAACAGATACGATCGTTGGTAGTACGGACACTTCCGTTCTCGACGTCAACTTCTACCAGCTGTTCCACACTTCAGAGACGCTAGACAACACGGATGACATCCGGATTCTACCTAGTGCGATTCGCTATTACCCGTCAACGGACCGCGTTACGCTTACCTTCAATCGCAACTTGGATCAATTGGTTGATCCAAACACTGCCGCACCGCTGGCTGTCTCCGATTTGCGTTTGCGTGTCGGAAGCAACGAAGGCGTGGCGCTTCCACCAACGACTTTGGATGCGAACACCGTCGACCCAGCAGATACATTCGATGCTGCGACGGACCTGAACTTGAACTGGACTCCTGGCGCAGGTGGCAAGCAGTCGATCGTCGTTGACTCACGTATCGACAACACCTCGCCATTGCTGCTCGATTTCCCAGGTGGAAGCGACGAGCCAGGCAACCGTTCCAACCGCTATCAGGACAACTTGCGTTTGCAAGCTGACATAATCGATGGCACGAGTGTGATCTTCTACAACTTCCAAGACAACTTGGGTGTTTTCAGCAACACCAACTTGGTGAATGCAATCACAGAGCAACAGAAGCTCCGTGTACGTGAAATCTTCTCGATCTACGAAGACTTCATGGGAGTACGTTTTGTTGAATCCGAGGCGTTGGGTCTGACCATCGCCGTGGGCGACATGCGAGCGATTGTGCCCTTTGAAGGGGTCCTGGGAAGCGGCCAGCCTGGTGCTGTAGAGCTGAATGCTCCTGGCGGCACTTACTATGAAGCTGGTGCCCTAATCTCGAACGGGCAACCTGGTACCGTGCTCGACCTTCAGGACTTCAGTCGTTCGGATCTCAGCGAGTTTGGGGGTCCATTCCAGCGTGCTGCAATGCAAGCCATTGGCCGATTGCTTGGGCTTGGATTGGCAGATGAATCCGGCGACATCACGATTCAAGCATTTGATTCAGCCTTCGCGCCCGGCGTTGGCACCGAAATCATCCTGCCTGGCGATGTCGATATTGTGCACGGACAGTATCTGTATCGCCCGGATAGCAAAGACATCGATCTCTATCAGTTTGCTCTGCCAGTTGATGGAACCATTTCTATAGAGGCATTTGCTGAGCGGATGACCGAGTACAGTCTGCTGGATTCGCAGATTAGACTGTACCAGCAGAATGACTTGGGCGGCTGGGATGAGATCGCATCCAACGACGACTACTACAGCTCCGACTCCTTCCATCGATTTCGTCATTCTTTGCACTACGGTTATGCTTATTGCATTCAACCCGATGCTGACGATGATGCCGA
>PKCQ01000388.1 GCA_002862265.1 Planctomycetaceae bacterium
TGGCGTTAGTTGTTTTGAACCGAGCGAGATTCCAGCTTCGCATCTGCCGAGAGTGCAAGCGCCGCATTATCATTTAGAGCTAGTTATGCTAGGCCCGCCTGCTGGACCATCCCACCGATAGCTTCACATGAACAAGCCGTTGCCAGTTGTTCCGCTCAAGGACCATCGTCCTCTCCCGCTACTGTTGTTGCTTTTTGTTGGTAGCGGATGCGCGGCGCTCATCTATGAGATCGTATGGCTCCAGTTGCTCCAACTACTGGTTGGATCCACCGCCGTATCGATGGGAGTGCTGCTTGGGATCTTCATGGGCGGGATGTGCCTTGGGAGCTTGCTCCAACCTTGGTTGATAAAACGACGCTATCACCCGCTCAAGGTTTATGCCGCGTTGGAGTTTGGTATCGCCATCTGCGGCCCCTTAATTCTGTGGTGCATGCCATTGATTGAAATGCTGTACAGCACAATGGCCAGTGGAAGCACAGGTGTGGCCCAGCGAGCCATCGTAGCCGCACTTTGTCTGCTGCCTCCCACCATGATGATGGGAGCGACGCTGCCAGCGATCAGTCGCTGGGTGGAAGCGAGCCCAGGTGGCGTTTCGTGGCTCGGATTTTTCTATGGCAGCAACATTGCCGGTGCAGTCCTTGGCTGCTTACTCGCTGGCTTTTATTTGCTTCGAGTCTTCGACATGGGCATCGCAACCTACTGTGCAGCATTGATCAATTTCCTTGTTGCTGGCATCGGCTGGTGGCTTGCACTTCGATCCGTAAAAGCAAAACGTCTTCAAAGACAGGAAGCAAAGAAACGCGGTGAAGATCCCGAAGTGATCGATCGGTTTGATTCACCTGGCGGAATTGGTTCGCAGCTTCCACCAGCATCAACATCTTCGAAACTTATTCTCTGGACCATCATCGGTCTTTCGGGAGCTTCCGCCCTGGGCTGTGAAGTAATCTGGACACGGCTGCTTTCGTTGTTGATGGGTGGTACGGTCTACACCTTCTCCATCATCCTTGCCGTTTTCCTGTTTGGCTTGGGAGTAGGCAGTTCCATCGGATCGCTGCTGGCTCGAGTTAGCCCGAACCCAATGCGCAACCTGATTTGGTGTCAATCACTTAGCCTGCTCGCAGTGTGCTGGACGAGTAACATGATTGCTCGCTCGCTGCCTCATTGGCCGATCGATCCGACTGCAGGTGGAGAAATCTGGTTTACATTTCAGTTCGATATCGCGCGCTGCATGTTTGTCATATTGCCGGCAACGGTGCTTTGGGGTGCGAGTTTTCCATTGGCCCTCGCGGCCATCGCTGGCAACGGAGTCTCAACTCGCAAGCGTGATGCGTCTCGAATGGTTGGCAATACTTACGCGGCCAACACCTTGGGGGCCATTATTGGTGCTTTGACTTTTAGCATCTTGATTATCCCCACCAGCGGCACCCTGGTGGCACAGTACGTCATTTTGGTAACGATTCTCTGTAGCGTTCTACTAAGCCTGTTTTTGTTTGTACGGACGCCGGCGTCTGGACGTCGCCCCAATCCGGTTCTTCTAGCCTTCTTCGCAGTGTTTTCTACTTTTGCCTGTGGAACAAGCATTACCGAAGTTCCTTGGGGTGTAATTGCCTATGGCCGTTTCGCAGCCAAGAACGAACGCTTTCTAGCGCCTGAAGTCATTGCACCTCAGTTTATCCCTGGTGAGGCGAAGCCGGGGCAGCCAACCGAGTTCTGCCTCATGACTGGTGAAGGCATCAATGTTAGTGTCGCAGTAACACAGAATAATGACGGCATCCGCAAGTTTCATGGTGGCGGAAAAGTTCAGGCTTCTAGCAATCCTGAAGACATGCGCCTGCAACGCATGCTTGGACATTTGCCGGCGCTGATTCACGAGAAACCAGAAGATGTACTTGTAGTTGCCTGTGGCGCTGGTGTTACGGCTGGCAGCTTTCTTCCGCATCCCGAGGTCAGGAGCTTAACCATTTGCGATATCGAACCACTTGTGCCTACGCAGGTGACACCATATTTCGCCCAGGTAAATCACAATGTGGTTGGCGAAGAGAATCGAAACCGTGTGAAGCTTCACTTTGATGACGGCAGGCACTATGTTCGAACCACTGATAAGAAGTTTGATATCATCACCTCCGACCCTATAGATCCCTGGGTTAAAGGCTGCGCGACGCTGAACACCGTCGAGTACTACCAGAGTTGTCGCAAGCGACTGAAGCCGGGCGGCATCATGGCGCTGTGGATGCCGCTTTACGAGAGCGATCCACAAACGCTGAAGAGCGTAATCACAACCTTCTTCGAAGTGTTTCCGCAGGGCATCCTTTGGACAAACGATTACTCCGGGGAAGGATACGACGCAGTCTTGTTCGGCCAAGTGGGGGGAACCCAGATTAACCTAGACGAGATCAACAAGCGCTTCTTGCGACCAGACCACCAGCGAGTCCGTGATTCGCTCAAAGAAGTTGGGTTTGAGGACGTAGAAGAGCTCCTGGCCACCTACGCAGGAAATGCTCCTTACATGCGTTCCTGGATGAAGGGAGCACAGATAAACACCGATATCAACCTGCGGCTGCAATACTTGGCTGGCCTATCACTTAACTCTTACCAAGGTGGCAGGTTGCTAGATGGAATCTTAAAGCACTATGAGTTTCCGCCTGAGGTCTTCCAGGGCTCGCCGTTTCTGCAACGAAAGCTCAAGGACTACCTTCGCAATGCTGGCCGTATCGACTCCGAGTAGATTCCTACGGTGGAAGGCGAGTCAGAACCTGCCAGTCCAAGTTCGATTTCAAGTGGCGTCGCGGCAAAACACTTGCTATTGGTAGAGGCTCTTTTACAGGTCGCCTAACGGACTTTCTCAACTGTCAGAATCAAAGGCTCTAGGAATCCGAGCCACCCTCTGGAAAGCTTCTTGCCTGACTGACGCGCTCGATCTCGCTCGCGCTCATTCCTTGTTGAGCCAATGTTTGCTTAAGTTCTAGCTCGTTTCGATGCTTTACGATTCCTTGGACTCCAGCCACAATGGAATGGATGATGAGCCAAAGAAAAACGCCAAAGCTGGCTATGATCGGTATCATCATGGGTGAAGAAAACGGGAATATCACTTTCCTTCTCCTTCTATATCGAAAGCCCTTGGAAGGGCAGAATGTACAGTTATGGTCAATCGCTCCACACTAAACGTGTCAGAATCTCCACAGCTGTCGGCGGAAACGGCAGCACAGCATTCGACCTCTGAGGCGGAGAATCCCGGCCGTAACCCAACTGTCCTAACACGTGAGATCCAGCCACTCCAGATCGGCAATATGACCCTCGACCCGCCAATCCTGCAGGCTCCGATGGCGGGCTTTACCAACTACGCTTATCGACAGATCGTTCGTGATTACGGCGGTGTTGGCCTGCAAGCAACTGAAATGGTCAATGCGCGGGGCTTCGTTTGGCTGGATGAACACGAAGCGGAACACCCTGATAGGCTGTGGGGTGTCAAAAATGAGGCGCGCCCACTTGCCGTTCAGATCTGGGACAATGAGCCCGAGACCATGGCCAAGGTGGGGAAACGCCTGGTCGAAGAGTACGGTGTCAGCGTCGTCGACATCAATTTTGGCTGCCCCGTCAAACAGGTAACCCAAAAAGCACACAGCGGATCTTACTTACTGCGTGACCCCGGTCGAATGTTTGCGATCATCAGTAAGCTCGTTGAAGCCTGCTCGCCAACCCCGGTCACAGCCAAGATTCGGCTTGGTTGTACCCGTAGAAGCGCGAATGCACCAGAGGTGGCCCGAGTCGTCGAAGAAGCTGGAGCATCAGCTCTCACGGTACATGGTAGGACTGCCGAGGATTACTTCAAAGGATCGGCGGACTGGAAGAAGATTGCCGAACTCAAAGATCACTTGCGCGACATCCCACTTATTGGTAATGGGGATCTGGATAGCGCTGAAAAGGTCGTCTATGCATTTGAGAATTACCGCGTCGACGGCGTGATGATTGCTCGAGCGGCATTGGGTCGGCCTTGGCTATTCGCTCAAGCTGCTGCTGCACTGCGTGGAGAACCTATCCCGCCGGATCCTTCTCTGGTCGAACAGCGTGACTGCATGCTGCGACACTACGATCTCGTGGTGGATCGATTTGGCGTGCAGAAAGGCACGCAACTCATGCGTAAGTTTGCGTGCTACTATGCCCAAGGAAAATTCGGGGCAAGGCACTTTCGTTCTCATTGATACCGACGACAGTGAGGCAGGCGCTGGCGACCAACCACGGGAGCCCATCATCATCAGTGGAGGAAGATGCGAATGCGAAGCGGAGGGGGCCAGTGAAAACAGGTGCACAACCAGTGGATAGGTCTGAGCTAAATTTATCAGGCCGTGCGGGGCAGCACGGTGGCATGCATGCTGTGGTACAGAATCTAC
>PKCQ01000390.1 GCA_002862265.1 Planctomycetaceae bacterium
TGGTTTTCGTGGGGTCTTCGTTGTTCGCCTGGAGCAAAACATGACTTCCTCGAGTGTCAAAGTTCACAGCCATTTCTTTGTCATGGAAGAGCCAGGAAATTGGTTCGAACTCAGAAACAACACTTCGACTTCCAATGTGAATCAGCAAGCAGCCGGTGATGTCGCTCAACTCAAGCAAGATCCTCAGGTCAAACAAGCCGTCGATCTCATCTCGAAATTCCTCCCCGGTGCAGCGGACCGAGTCGACTTGGCGATGCAACATGGAGCCGCGACTCAGCAAGCCCTATCTCAAGCCAAGTCTGAATTCACTCTGTTCCTTGAAAAATACACCGACAACCTAGACACACCATTGCAAATACCAAACAACAAGTAGATCACTTCGTTGAATGCTGGCTTCAGCACTCCAGCGAAGCCGTTAGCTTTGCGGGCAAGTGTTTAGGACATCAACCAGATCAAGGTTCCCGTCATAGATGGCTCGGCCAATGATAGCGGCATGAGTATTAGATGCACTCAACTGCATAACGTCATCCAGCGTGGTCACACCGCCGGAAGCAACGATGGGAATCGCAGTAGCCGACTTCATTTCTTCGAGCTGCTCGAAGTTGGGACCCGAAAGCATGCCGTCGCGGGCGATATCAGTGTAGACGATCGCGGCGACTTGGTCTGTCTGCCCGGCGATCTGCTGGGCAAGCGAAACGGCGCTGGTCGAAGAGGTTTCAAGCCAGCCATCGGTAGCGACCATGCCATCGCGAGCATCGATACCAAGAACCAATTGTTTCGGATACTTGTCGGCCATCGTCGCAAACCATTCCGGTTCACGCAATGCTCGCGTGCCTACAATCACGCGATTCAGCCCGAGACTAAGCAGTCGCTGAATCGTTTCTTCATTTCGAACCCCTCCGCCGACTTGGCAGATTAAGCCAGATTCGGCGACTATCTGCCGAATGACCTCACCGTTTACCTGGCTACCATCCTTGGCCCCATCGAGATCGACTAAGTGCAAGTACTTGGTGCCAGCTTCTTTCCAGCGCTGCGCCATTTCTACTGGCGAATCAGAAAACACAGTCTCTCGATGGTAGTCGCCTTGCTGGAGCCGTACACACTTGCCGCCAAGTAGATCAATTGCGGGCCAGATTTGCATGGATTGAACTCTGGTTGGGAACGGGGCTTGAAAAAGCAAAGTATCTCATTGGTTCGGGTGTTCCACCAGCCGTGCTGTCCGACTGACGCAATCAAGTCACTCCGCTCCGCCTGCCACCAAAAGTGCTGCAACTAGGGGTAGTGATATGTCAAAGAAACGAATTCCAGTTTCCAACAGGCTTAAAGCCAATTACTGCAAATTTCCAAGTCCGACCAATTCAATGCAGGGTAGAGAATTGCCATTCAAAGAAAAATGGACCGTTGCGTCGCGTCTGCGGCTGCTGAGTATCATGATCGTGGTCTCAGCTATCTTTGCAGCTGCCGGAGCAATTGAGATTACGAAGTGGGCCAAGACGCACGAGCTCAACATGCTGCACCTCAAGCACAACTACTTATTCAGCAATGAACTTCGAAGTTTTCGTGATAGCGAAGATCAACCGGTTGATGAAGTTCGGTACGAACTCGTTCTGGTACGTTAACAACCCGCGGATTGCATCGAAATTCTTGGCTTGATGAACGCATGGTCATTTCAGACTTGGGACCTCCAGTGCTGTCACCTTCTGTTAAAAATACATCGCGCTGGCCGATGAAACACTCGCCGCCCTCTATCAGTTTGAATCCGGTAGTCGATCGCGCCAGAAGCTCGTCACCATACAGCTGGCTAAGGAAGCGGGCTTCAATCGCAACTCGGTGGATTTTGACCCGCAGTAGAACGCACCGTTGGCGCCGTCTCCATGGCCTTCCTAGTTCTCGTAATTTCGAAGGCATTTCTTGTAGGATTCTGCAGCTGTTTGATGGCCCAAAGCGTCGGCAGAGATTACCAAGAACTTTCAGAAATAGAACATTCTCTCGAACGCACGCACGGAGCGCTGTAAAGCACTGTGTACCGAACCTCGCACGCCTTCAAATCTCTGCTATTGGGGATCAAGAGTATGGTCCGTTTTATTAGCAATGAGATAAGTGTGATCCGGCTGAGAATCCTGCCGAATGGAACGAGCTACCTGAAAGCCATCAATCTCTGGTAAACCGATATCGATGATTGCGGCGTCACGTCTACAAGCTGGGGCGCGTGCCACCTACTACAAACTTCGGATAATTCTTCTGAGCGGTCTGTTGCGCGATGACATAATTATCAGCGGTTACCATAACGCTGAACGGCCGTGCCCGAACACCAGGGCGAGGCACTAGGCTGACCTGCCAGATATCGGCCACACCAGCAGTTGCACCAAGTAGGTCAAGTTTGACCATCTCAATCTTCTGACTGATAGCACGATCGCGTTGATAGGCCATGGCTTGCGCTCGCATCAAGAAGTCTTCGCGCTTGCGGGCCTCATCGCTTTCCTTCTTTTCTAACCACAACTCCCAACCTGGCTTCAGAATTTCGAGCTCTTTCGGATCAAACATGAAGAAGGGCATCCCCACCATGTCACCACTCTCAAGCCGCATCAGCACCCCACTCAGCTCGTATTTCTTCGGCGTGCCTTTGACTTTCTTTCGCGCCCACTCTTCAAGGCTCTTCTGGTCAGAGAGCTTAGTCTTCTCTAGACGAGACAGAATTCTGAGAAGTACTCCTTGGTGCAAAGAATCGATGTCCTCAAAGGAATCGCCATCTACGACGACTTTGCCGCGTTTACGCTCAATGACAAGCTCCTTTTGGCCGTAGGAGACAACTTGACCGCGGACTTTCAAGCCATCCTTGGTCGTCCAAGTGTGCATCTCTTCCGGCTTCTTTTCGTGTTTTCCCTCTTCTTTCTGTTGCTCAGCTACGAATTTTTTATCCGCGTCGCAAAGCTGCTCGAGTTCAAGAGCGATGAGCTCACCGGACTTCTTCTTCAGCACCACCATGTCGTCGCTGAAAGCAATGGCTTCACCGGTAACTTTAAATTTTCCTAAGGGGCAACTCCACTCTCGCGTCTCGGCCCAGCCCGAGGGAGACAAAACTCAAACGAACAACAAAAATTGAGCGAAGTAACGCATTTCAGTCCCCATCTAAAGCCGAACCCATCCAAAGTCTAGACACTAGTCGTATTTACTACGACACATCATTTGTTAACCCGCCAAAGGCCAGGAAGTTGCATTTAAGCCTTGGACATTCATTCCGACTACCAATTCCCGCCAGCAGCAATGGCTCGCCTCAGTTATGCTGAATGTGAGCGCTGGTATGATCGAGCGATCACTAAAAGTCAGAATCAGCCCCACACAGCAGTCTCAAAGGACCAGCCAGACCCGTCAATCGCTCCCACGCGCTCTTTGCGAGACTTTTGTCGAATCCTTGCACAAACTCCACTATCTTTATTTGCCAAGTATCCACCTCACAAGCCAAGTTGAAAATCCCAAACCACCATCATCGCAAACGACCATGCACCGCTTTTTAATCCCGAAGATTTACCTGCTTCTCTTCCTTACTTTGCCAGCATACTCGGCGGAGAACGACGAAGGAAAACGTCCCCCCAACATCGTCTTCATCATGTCCGACGAGCTGGCGTACTTTGAGCTGGGTCACGTTGGCAATCCTTACATCCACTCGCCGCGCATCGATGAGATGGCCAAGCAAGGCCTCCGTTTCACGCAAGCTCTTGCAGTGTCACCCGTTTGTGCCTCACTCCGTTGCGGGCTGATGACAGGAAAACATATGGGACACGCTTCTGTCCGCGGCAACGGCCCTGCATGTTCGCTACGCAGCGACGAAGTCACCATCGCTCAGGCGCTTCAGGATGCTGGCTACGCAACGGGCGGCTACGGCAAATGGGGCATTGGCGGCCGAGGCTCCGATGGGGTACCGGAGAATCATGGCTTTGATGATTTCTTTGGTTACTACGATCAAGTGCACGCGCACTCGTTCTTCCCGCCATACTTAATTCGCCAAAGTAAAGAAGTTCCGCTGCCAAAGAATCTCGGTGGTCGCAAAGGCGAAACCTACACGCACTACGAGATCATGCGTGAAGGCCTAAAGTTCATCCACGAAAACAAAGACCGCCCCTTTTTCTGCTATTTCCCCATCACACCGCCTCACGGGATGTATGACATTCCTGCGGATGACCCAGCCTGGAAACAGTACGAGGACGATGCTTGGATAAAGGACGAGTCGATTTCGCAAGACACCAAGAACTACGCGGCAATGGTTACTATGGTCGACAACAACGTCGGTCAAGTCTTGGACTTACTGAGAGAACTGGATTTAGAAGACAACACGATCGTCTTCTTTACCGGTGACAATGGGGGACAGGATCGCTTCAAGAGCAAGAAA
>PKCQ01000386.1 GCA_002862265.1 Planctomycetaceae bacterium
GCGAGACGAGCGCCGAGCGAGGGAGCGAAGACATCACAGCGACGTCTGCAGTACGCAAGTTGGATTGTTGACCCCGAGAACCCTCTTCCCTACAGAGTTCTGGTCAATCGACTCTGGCAACATCACTTTGGGAAGGCCATCGTTCGAACGCCGAATAATTTTGGGTTCTTGGCGGACCCACCAACGCACCCGCGACTGTTGGACTGGCTAGCAACGGAGTTTCAGTTAGGCGGACTGAGTGTCAAGCATATGCATCGACTCATCCTGACTTCGGACACTTGGCGGCAGTCGTCTTTGCATCCAAGGGCTGGAGAACTGGAACGTATCGATCCCACCAACCGGCTGTTTTGGCGGTTTGGGCGTCAGCGGCTCGATGCTGAGGCACTGCGCGACTCACTCTTGGCCGTTGCAGGCGAATTGGACAGGCGTGTTGGCGGTGAGGGCTTTAAGGCCTCAGTCAGTCCGGAAGCACTTGGGGGACTCTCCCGTAAGGCAGACGCTTGGCAAGCTTCGTCACAAGAATCTCAGATGCGGCGGAGCCTCTATATGTATCTCAAGCGAGGTTTGCTGCCTCCGCTGATGACGACTTTTGATCTCTGCGATCCCACGCTTTCTTGTGGCAAAAGGAATGTGACGACCGTACCGACGCAGGCTCTCGCCTTGATAAACAATCGCTTTGTGCACCAGCGTAGTAAGCAGCTTGCAGTTCGCGTAGCGAGTAGGACGAACGATCGCAAGAAACAGGTTCGACTTGTATGGTCTCAGGTGTTAGGTCGTGAGCCCACTTTGGCGGAGGAGCAAGTTGCACTTAGGCATTTGGGATCTCAGGCAGGTTTGTTCGCAGAACAACAGTCTTTGTCAGGAAGTAAAAAAATTGACTTCGTTGATAGAGCCAAAGCCGCGCTGGTACTGCACTTGCGTGCGGATCAAGCGAGAGTTGATGAAGGAGGCAAGTCACTAGTATCATTCATCCCGGATCTTTCGAAACAAGGCCATGATGCTACGCAAGAGATAGACGTTGCCCGACCTACGCTCATTGAACATGGTTATGGCGGAAAGCCGATTCTTCAGTTCAACGGGGCTGGCCAGTTCTTACGTATCGCTGGCCATATTCTTGAGGCACAAGAGCACACTGTTTTTTGTGTTGTCAGTGATGAAGCTAGTTCGGGTCATCGTGCCATATTGTCCAACTGGAATGGTGGGGGCGGGAATTCAACAACTTCACTTTTTGTTGGTCTCACAGCAGAAAAAAGAGTTCGATTCAGCGATGCGTTTTCAAACGCAGGCGATGTTTCAGATCGTGGGAAACCATTTATCCTGTCAGCCATTTCGGGATCGGAGCAGGCGATGGTTTTCCAGAACGGGCGGAAATTGAAGTCAGGACCTCCTTTGACGAAAAGAAGACTGGACACTGCTTGGGTGATTGGCCAGCAAGGGAACATCAATGGAGAGTTTTGGAATGGTGGGATAGCTGAGATCCGACTGTACGACCGGCAGTTGAGTGCTAATGAACGTAGGGCAATAGAGAAAGAACTAGCGGCGCGATATGGACTTAAACTGTTGGAGGAAAAGGAAGTGATTGTGCTCAGCCCGACTGTATTGGCGCTCGCTTCCGTTTGTCATGCCTTGATGAATTCCAATGAATTTCTTTACGTTGACTGAGCTTAAGGGCGAGTTGGACGGAGGACGTTAATGTCGAATAACACAGTCTACTCTTGCGGGCAGACGCGCAGGCAGTTCGGCCGCCAAGCATTCCACGGTGTCGCTGGGCTGGCGATGGCTTCGCTGTTGAGTCAGGACGGATTCTTGGGGCGGCATGTAAGAGCCGATGATACGTCGACCTCTACCAATCCGCTCGCACCCAAGACGCCACAATTGCCAGCTCGAGCAAAGTCATGCATCTTTTTGACGATGAATGGAGCTCCTTCTCAAGTAGATACATTTGACTACAAACCCGAACTGGAGAAGTATGCGGGCAAGCCTTTGCCGTCAGACCGCAAGTACATCAATTCTGGCGGACGCAAAGTCGGTTATTTGACGCCGGCTTGGCGGAAGTTCCGACCTGGGGGCGACAGTGGCTTGCTTGTTTCCGATTACTTTCCGAACATTCGCAAGCACGCGGATAAGCTCTGCGTGCTGAACTCCTGTCACACCGACAGCCATGCTCATGGTTCGGCACTGGTAGCGATGAACACCGGTAAGATACAGATTGGCCGGCCATCGCTCGGTAGTTGGGCCGTCTATGGTCTTGGTACGGAGAACGAAAACCTTCCGGGCTACGTCGTCATGCTCGATAAACGCGGTGGTCCCATCAGTGGCCAGCCCAATTGGGCCAGCGGATTCATGCCAGCTACTTATTCAGGCACGTTGTTCAGGCCGGTGGGCGATCCGATTTTGGATCTTCGTGGCCCGCAGCACATGACAGACCGAGCTCAGCGTAATCAGCTTGACTTTCTGGGGGAAATTAATCAGATGCACCTTGATGGGAGGTCTGGTAATAGGGAACTCGCGGCCAGGATGGATAGTTATGAGTTGGCCTACCGCATGCAGTCAGCAACGCCGGAAGCCGTGGACTTATCGCAGGAGTCACAGGAAACCTTGGATCTCTATGGAGTTGGAAAGAAGCCGACTGACGAGTACGGACGCAATTGTCTGATCGCACGCCGCTTGGTCGAACGCGGCGTACGTTTTATTCAGCTTTACTCTGGCGGCGGGCATCTAGAGGAAACCTGGGACGCACATGCTGGTATCGAGTCCAACCACGGGCAGCACGCGCCCGAAGTAGATCAACCGATCGCAGCCTTGCTCACCGACCTCGAACGTCGTTCTATGTTGGACGATACGCTAATAGTCTGGGGAGGCGAGTTTGGTAGGATGCCATTCAGCGAGGGGAAGAACGCGAAGGGACGCAACCATAATCCTTACGGCTATTCAATGTGGATGGCGGGTGGAGGAGTGAAAGGCGGGATGACCTATGGCAAGACGGATGAGTTTGGTTTCGAGGCAATTGAGAACAAAGTTCACTTGCACGACATGCATGCCACGATCTTGAATATTATGGGACTCGATCACGAACTGCTAACCTACTTCCATCAAGGTCGGAATGAGAGTCTTACGGATGTCGGTGGTCGGGTCGTGCGTGATATCCTCGCATAGTAACAAAAACGGAATGATGAATCATTAGGGATTTAAAGTGAAATCACTAAAGTACATTTTATTGATCGTCTGCACATTACTCTCAGCCCAAGCCGTCCTTGCTCAGGAGAAGTCGCGTTTTCCGAAGATTGATGAATTACTTCAAAAGGCAGTCGACGAAGACAAAGTCATTGGGCACAGCGCTCTGGTCTTTCATCAAGGCGAAGTCGTCTATTACGACGACTGGGGCAAGCGGAATAAACGCAAGGAACGAGATGTTGAACGTGACACGATTTTTCGCATCTACTCGATGTCCAAGCCAATCACCAGTGTCGCAGTGATGCAGCTGGTTGAATCCGGAAAGTTGGGGCTGGATGATCCTGTTGAGAAGCACTTGCCTGCCTTTGCGAAGCTGAAGGTGCTGGAAGGAGAAAAAAAGGTCGAGCCAAGACGGAAGATGAATATCCGCGACCTGCTGCGGCACACCTCGGGACTTACCTACGGATTCTTCGGCAACACTGCTGTCGACAAGGCTTATCGAAACAGGGGCATTTTGTTTGCCGACAAGAACTTGGAAGAAATGGTGGAGAAGCTCGGCGACATCCCCTTGCTGTATCATCCCGGCCAACGATTTCACTACAGTGCATCGACCGATGTTTTGGGACGAGTTGTGGAAGTCGTGAGTGGCCAAAGATTCGCCGACTACTTGAAGGAGAATATTTGCGATCCGCTTGAGATGAAAGACACTTCCTTCTCGGTTCCTAGAGACAAGCTAACGCGCCTCGCCGAGCTTTATGAGGGCGAGGATGGAAATCTGAAACCCGCTTCACCCTTTTCTTCGTTTCGGTTTGTGAATGCGACTGATTTTGATAGCGGAGGAGGTGGACTCTGCTCGACCATTGATGACTACTTGAAGTTCTGTCAAATGCTCTTGGGCAAAGGCAAGGCCAATGGAAAGCAGATCCTCAAGGCCGAGACCCTAGAAATGATGTTCACCAATCAACTTGGCGATCAAGTGGAAGAGGCTTCTCGCAGTTTTCAGTTTGGGCTTGGCTTCAGAATCGCAGCTCGCGGTGATTATTCTTGGGGAGGTGCGGCGGGCACTCGCTTTTGGGTATCCACCGTCGATCTCTACAGTGGATTCAATCGGTGGTACTTGTCGGGTGCGGTCAAGCCACTCACAGCATTCACGGCACCTGGCATTGGTGGTGATTTGGGCCGTCTGCTAGAAT
>PKCQ01000272.1 GCA_002862265.1 Planctomycetaceae bacterium
GTCTCCCATCCCAGTTCCGATCAAAACCACCGTGGTTTCAAGCAGGGGTCGCCCTTCGGCATCGGTCGTTTCTTTCATCTTCTTCAAGAAACGGTCGAAACATCGCATGTGTTCTGTTTCAACACGCACTAGATCGCGAATCAGATCTGGATCGTTTCCATGGTGCGACAGAGCGTGGTAGCCCGCACGCAATGTGCGTCCATCAATGGTAAAGACCTGCCCTAGCCCAGCGATGAAAAGACTTGCAACTCGCGTTGCATCTGTCTGCAGGGCAAGATGGATCAAATCGAGCATAATCTGTTCGCACTCGAGCATCAGGGTCGGTGTGACCGGATCATATGGGGGCAATTCGTAATCTACCTTGACCTGGTCGTCTGCAAGATGCGAGAGCTGCTTACCCATCCGCTTCTCAAGTTCACGGATGGATGTGAAGTACTGTTCAAGCTTCCGGCGATCCGCCGCGCTAATAGCACTTTGAACCATCCGCGCCTGTTCCGCGAGTGAGTCGATCACACTTAGACCACTCTTCAGCAAGTACTCACTGTGCTCAGGATTGTTTGTTCTCCCAAACAGCTTCTCATAAACGACACTGGGTCGATTCAACATTGGCAGCGGAGTACCACGCTCATTGAAGCACATTTTCTGGGCAGGTATTTCACCAGCGCAAAGCTGCATCGAAGGGAGATCCGTTCTCTGCCCAACCTGCTTTGCAATTTGCTGATCAAGAGAAAAGCTCCCGATGTGAGTTCCGCAAAGAAAATTATCCCAATTTTTATGGCCGTTACCCGCGCGATGATCAAAACCCGAGAACACAGTGTAATCACTGCGATGCTTATCAATTTGTTGCAGCAATTCAGATGTAACGTAATCAGGCCCTGTGTCCTTGGGAAAGAACGCTGGGCCGTGGTATCCAAGGTTCGATCCGATCGCTACGAAACGCCTGCACTTTGCATGGTCGCTCTTTTTCTTCGAAGTCTTAGCGAAGGTCTCGAGTGCGGGAAGCGCGAGAGCAGCCGATGCTGATTTTAGAAATAGTCTTCTTTTTTCCGTGCGCATGATCTGCCTAAAACGGGAAAAGTTACTGAATCCAGGAGAATCCGCAGTCGTGAATCGATTGGATTCGTCGGCTGCAGCGGAAAGTTGCGAAATTGCAGCGGGTTCAACTTTCAACTGGTTTTCATTGTAAAATAGGGGGAAATACTAAACAAGTTTGATGTAGTGAAGCAGACTTGCCACAACCAGTCTTTTCCGGCAACTTGCATGAAGGCTAAACTTGAAAGAGGCCCTCTAGGGTGACGCTTTGAAAAGAAACAATTGCTCCAAAATTTTGGGATGGAGAACTGGAAATGTACCGCTTTGTGAGTGTACTTGTTGCCATCTTGGTCATGGCGACCATCATCTGGCAGAATCAACCCGAGACCATCGCTGCTTCTCCGCAGACTGGAACCCAGGCTCAGGAAAAAAAGAAGACTGAAGAGAATTCGAAGGAAACAAAAGTGGATAAACAGGAAACGAAACGAGAAACTTCGTACAACGAATTAAATCGATTCGAATCCTGGGTAATTCTGCAGAAGGGCACTGAACGCGCCGGCACTGGCAAGCTAGAGCACAACAAGAAGAAGGGATCTTACATCTGCCGCCGATGTAACGCTGTACTTTACAAGAGTGATCATAAATTCGACAGCAACTGCGGGTGGCCAGCTTTCGACGACGAGATAAAGGGGGCCGTTCGTCGTCAGCGAGACAAGGATGGTTACCGGACCGAAATCCTTTGCGCCAACTGCGATGGACACTTGGGCCACGTGTTTCTCGGAGAACGGATGACTGAGAAGAACACGCGACACTGCGTCAATTCCGTCTGCATGAAGTTCATTCCAGAAGGCGAGAAACTGCCGGCCAAGATCATCCTGGAAACTGCGGCTGAGAAGAAACGTCGCTTGCGTGAGGAAGCGAAGATGAAGCAAGAGGCTGAGAAGTCGAAGGAGAAAGCAGAAGCCGATAAGAAGGACTAAGACATAGAACTTGGTCCGCTGCCTCGACCCCATAAAACCATGCCCCAAATCGACAGGATCAAACATTCTCTCCAACCTTCGTTGAGACGGTTAATCGAGGATGCTTCCCTTCCTTCCTACGCGGAAGGCGTAATCGACCAAGCGATGAGCGGTAGAATTCCGGAAGTGGTGCTCGAGTGCGGTCTCTCTGGAAAACTCGCTGAGTCAGGCTTGTGGCTGCTCGCAAATGACTTAGACCGCTCTCACGTCATCAGCCAAGATCACGCAAGTGTTGATGGAGCGTTCTGGCACGGGATCATGCATCGTCGAGAGGGTGATTTTGGCAATGCGAAATACTGGTTTCGTAGAGTTGGCAGACACGTCGTTCATGACAAACTTTCCGCTGAAATACCTTCGCTGCTAGGTGAACTTCATTCGGATCTCGCCTATTTTCTAGCTCCTGCGTGTGAATTCGCGGAGACGCTGGTAGATGCCTGCAGCGAGTTAGCCAGTGGAAAACGTAGTTGGAAAAGCGGCCTGGAACGCGTTTGTTGGTATGAGTGGCAAAGACTTTTCGACTATTGTCTCCACATTGAAACGAAGAATACGTCGATAGCCTGATCTAATTCTGAGTTTTGGTGTAAAACCAAGTCCTTCGATATCATACACTGTCTTGCTCATCGCTGCCGTGCTCGCAGCGTTCTCGATTTCCTGCAATCACTATGAAACTAAGCGAAACATTCAGCACCGCCCGAACTGTGCTCTCTTTTGAACTTTTCCCGCCAAAATCCGAAGCCGGGATGGGCGACTTTTTGGAATCCGTTGAAGAGCTGAATGCCCATCAGCCGGACTTCATGACTTGTACTTACGGAGCAGGTGGCTCCACCCGCGACCGTACCTTGACTGTGGCTAGCACAGTAAAGCAAGAGTATAGAACCCCGGTCGCGTCGCACTTAACCTGCGTCGGCTCTACCCGCGAACAGCTTCGCGACTACTTGAGCAAAGCAAAAGAGGAAGGAATTGACTACATCGTGGCTCTACGTGGTGATCCGCCAAAAGGAGAGACGGAGTTCGAGGCAGTTGACGGGGGACTCCACTACGCGAACGAGCTTGTTGAACTCATCAAAGCCGAGTTTCCAGATTATGGAATTCTCGTTGCTGGTTACCCAGAAGTGCACCAAGAAGCTCCGAACGCAGAAGTAGACATGGAAAACTTGGTGCGTAAGGTAGACGCCGGCGCCGACGCGATCGTAACTCAGCTCTTTTACGACAACGAAGACTACTTCCGCTTTGAAGAACAGTGTCGCAAAGCGGGAATTACCATTCCCATTCTGCCCGGCCTACTCCCAGTTCTAACGCTTAAACAAGTGCAGCGAATTGCGAGCTTATGCAAAGCGCGAATGCCCGACGACTTTGTAGCACGCTTGCAAGAGAAGGATGATCCCGAGTGGCAGTTTCAAGTCGGCGTTGAGCATGCAATCAAGCAAACCCAAGATCTTCTTGACGCTAAGGTAGCAGGCATTCACTACTATGTGCTCAACAAGTCAACAGCGACGAACCAGATCCTCGCTAACGTGACTGGATTGAATCGCTAGTCTGAGCTCTGGGCATTCTGTCACTATGGATTTACGCCTCGAAGCTACTTTCCATCAGTTAGCTCAAGGCAAATGCAACGTTCATCGTTACGAAGATAAACTCGACCATTGGCATATGCAGGTGGATTCCACGCTACTTTCCGCCCAAAAGCATCCCCAGTTGGTTCGATGACCATTACTCGATCTAACTCTTGATATCCCTCTGGAGTTAGTTTGGCAATCACCAGCTCTCCGGTTTCGCAAAACAGAAAATAGACATCTTTGTTTTGCACGATGAACGCGGTTCCAGAACCGACCGGACGCTCAGCCAAGGGCATCGGAGTTTTCCAAAGTCGCTCGCCTGAGGGAATATCAATCGCCATCAATTCCCCAGTTTGGTGCATTCCGTAGATTAAATTGCCTTCGAGGAACGGCTGGACATTGACAGGCGAAATCGCAAGCTTCGGTTTATCCTGAAATAGAATTTTCGCGCCAGGCTTGCCATCCGAAAGCTCGAGCATCAAGTTTCGATTGGCGTAGCCGCCAACAAATAAGTGATTATCCGCCTTCAGGGGTGTCATAATGATCGAACCGCTAGTCGCTTCGTAGTCCTTTGCCCAAAACTCTTCGCCTGTTTCCGGATCGACCGAGCTGATCGCCTTTGGGCTCATCAGAATCAGTTGACGCTTTCCCGCAGCTTCGATGATAGTCGGTGGCGAGTAACCTTGTTCCGGTGCATTGCCATAGCGCCAAATCTCCTTACCCGTATACTTGTCGAACGCGACCGTGTGAG
>PKCQ01000296.1 GCA_002862265.1 Planctomycetaceae bacterium
TTTGATTTTTAGAAAGTTCGAAGGTTTTTCTTTCACACCGCAATTCGACCCGCCAAGTGTGAGTTTAGCGACCAGCGTCCGAACAAGCTACAATGGCCGGGTAATCGTTGTTACCGTCGCGCATTTTGGAAACCCGATACGTGAGCGCGGGAAACGACTGGTCACTTCGCCTGCGTTGCGGGACGCCCGAAGACCTACTCGTGCAAAGTGTAACTATGATTCAACCTGGTTTTGCAACGAATTTTGTCTGTTCCAATTGGTCAAATTGATGTTTAAATCCTCTTCCACACAGCTGAAAAGAGCCCTGTTTCTTGGTGGCTTCGCACTAGCGTTTCTAACGCTGCAGACAAAGACAGCTGTAGCTTCAGAGCCGCAAGCACACGAGAAGTCCAATCCCCCGAATATCGTTTGGATCATACCAGATGACATGTCGGCCAACTTTTCATGCTATGGCGAGACTGCGATAAAAACGCCAAACGTAGATCGGCTAGCGACCGAAGGTGTGAAGTTTACCAATGCAGTGGTAACGGCCCCGGTGTGTTCCACTTGTCGCTCGGCTTTTATCACCGGGATGTACCAGACGAGTATTGGAGCGCATCATCATCGAAGCGGGCGTGGTGCACGGAAGATAAAGCTCCCAGAGAATATTAAGCTCGTGCCCAAATTTTTTCAGGATGCAGGTTATTACACGACCATCAGTGGCTGGCCAATCAAGCCCGATAGACTCGGCAAGACAGACTACAACTTCGAGTGGGATGGCGGGATCTACAACGGCAGTGACTGGACGAATCGCAAGCCTGGTCAGCCTTTCTTCGCGCAGATCATGACCCCGGGCGGCAAATTGCGGGGCTCCGATTCTACTGGTTGGGATCGCATGGGCAATGCAGCGAAAAAAGCCTTCGGGGCGGAGACGCCAGCGGCAGTCGTCGAGCTTCCGCCGTACTATCCTAAGCATCCGGATGTTATTCGTGATTGGAAAGCGTACTTGGAGTCGGTGCGATTGACGGATCTGATGGTTGGCGAAGTACTGGAACGACTGGAAAAGGAAGGCTTGCGAGACAGTACGCTCGTGTTGTTTATGACCGATCATGGAATAAGTCATGCTCGCGGGAAGCAGTTCCTTTACGAGGAGGGGATTCATGTTCCTCTGGTCATCAGCGGGCCGGGCATCGAAGCTGGTTCGGTAAGGGAAGATGTCGTTGAGCATATCGACATCGCTGCCTTGTCGTTAGGTGCAGCTGGAATTGAGATCCCCGAATCGATGCAAGCGCGTGACATCTTGTCCAAAGACTATCTGCCTCGCGAGTATGTGTTTTCGGCCCGTGATCGCTGCGATGAAACCGTCGATCATTTGCGAAGTGTGAGAGATAAACGCTTCAAGTACATTCGCAACTTTTTGCCCATGCGGCCTTACTTGCAGCCTTGCGCTTATAAAGATGCCAAGCGTATATTGATTGCTTTGAGAGAGTGGCACGAGGCGGGAAAGCTCAATGCAGCGCAGGAAACGGTTTTCCGCCAGACTCGACCAGTTGAGGAGTTGTTCGACATGCAGGCTGATCCCCATGAACTGAACAATCTGGCTCAAGATCCGCGATACGCCGCTCAGCTTTCCAAGATGCGTCAGGCCTTAGAGGATTGGATGGAATCTAGCGGAGATCAGGGACGCAAACCTGAGTCAGCTGAGATGTACGACAGCGACATGGAGATATATCTGAGTGGAATCAAACGCAAGAAGTCTGCAGCGCACTTGCAGCGCATTACTGACAACATCGCACTGATGAAAAAGTGGGCCGCCGAAGGGAAATAGAGCTCATGGCAATCAAGATTGTTTCGTTTTTGTCTGTGCTTTGCACGCTGATTCCTTGGGGCCGCGCAGATATAGAGTCGGATGCATTGGCAGCAGCAAAAAAAAGCGGTGCGATTCCTGACGGAAGAGGTTAGCACTGAGGGTGGTTACCTCTGGCGGTACTCGGCGGATCTTACTTTGCGAGAGGGGGAAGGAGTTGTCACAACCCAAACGGTTTAGACCCAGCCTCCGGGAACTCCGACAATGGGCGAAGCGTTCTTGGACTTGTATGCTGCTACAGCGGACCAGCAATTCTTAGCGGCGGCGCGACAAGTTGGCGAAGCGTTACGCAAGGGGCAAATGCTTTCCGGCGGTTGGCAGGCCTCCATTGAGTTTGAGCCGCCGCGCCGCGCAAAATGGGCTTATCGAACTCACGCTAAGCAGTCGCCGAGGGCAAAGGATCAGTCTAGCCTCGATGATGACAAGTCTCAGTCGGCGATGCGATTCGTTGTTCGGTTGGAGAAGGCGTTGGAGTTCCAGGACAGAGCTGTTCACGAGATGGCTGTTTTCGCCTTGAACGGATTGGTCGAGCACGGACAGTTTGCCAACGGTGGATTTCCGCAGGTATACTCGCGGACGCTCAAGGGAACTTTGCCAGATGAAATCGATCCGAATGCTCCCGCAAGTTTTCCTGAAAGCTGGTCTCGCAAGTATGAAGGTCACCAAAACTACTGGTACCGGCCAACCTTGAACGACAATTTGGCACCGGACGTATTCGCTACGTTGATGTTGGCTCACCGAGTTTATCGTGAAGAACGCTATCGCGAGGCTGCAATCAAGTTGGCTGATTTTCTGCTGCTTGCACAGTTGCCTGAACCACAACCAGCTTGGGCACAGCAATACAGCTACGCCATGCAGCCGATATGGGCACGCAAGTTTGAGCCAGCTGCGATCACAGGTGGCGAATCGCAAGGAGTGATTCGAACATTGCTGGACATCTACCTTTGCACCGGCGAACAAAAATACTTAAAGCCCATTCCGCGAGCACTCGACTATTTGGAACGTTCACAAGTACCGGATGGACAATTGGCTCGATTTTACGAGCTGGGCAGCAATCGTCCGCTCTATTTCACCAAGGACTATCAGCTCACCTATGATGATTCCGATATGCCAACGCACTACCGGTTCCAGGTGGCCAGCTCAGTCGCCAAGTTACGAGCTAAGTACAAAGAAGTTTCTGCTTTGACACAGCAGCAGCTGGAGAAACGACACGAGGCATCGCGCTGCTCCACAAGGCGAGTGACAGAGAAGGAGGTTGTGGCAATTATGGAATCGATGGACGAACGCGGCGTATGGGTTAGCACGGAGGGCATGCGTTATTACAAGCGCCCGGGGGCGGTAATCGACATGCGACGCACGACTGAAAGCCTTAGCACACTTGCGGCGTTTCTTGCTGAATGAAGGGTAAAGCATGCCGGGGCCGGAGCGTCAAAGGAAGACTGAGCTTCTGTTGTGAGCCGTATCGCCGTGAAGTGTTTCGCCAGTAGACTGATTGTGTATCGCGGCCATTGCTTATAGGTTCGGGCGAACTGATGAGCCGAAAGTTATCGCCAAAGTCGCTCAGAATTAACCAACGCCCTAATCCTTGCCGACGCTAGACTTTTCTTCCTCGAGACGGAGGACTTTGGCAATAGAATTGGGTTTGCAGAGCCAGTCTTTCCTTGGGGCAAGCCTCGCGCATTTGCGGCACACGTATTTGCATTCGGACAGGTCTTCGCACAGCTGGGGAATGACCTTCATCAAGTCGGATTTGCTCAATTTGCAAAGTGATTTCATCGATAATTCGTCGACTCGAGCCTGTTAAAGTTCGGCCAGCATTGAATCCAGTTTTGACTGTCCAAACGAAGTTAGCAGCATTTTGTCGTTGGCTTGCACCAACAATTCCTTGTCAATCAAACTGAGTACCACGGAATTCCAATTCTTGGTCAGATGGTCGAGCGAGGTGTTGTCGGCAACGAGCTGCAGTACGAGGCACTCGATGGTATCCGCACGCTTGCGTTTACCTTGAAAGTGCTGCGAAACGAGACCGGTCCTTGGGGCAAAAAGATAAACAAGTAGAAAAATAAGGCCGGCACACGAGGCTACAGGTCCCGTCGGCGCGATCTCCATCGGTATGGAAACGAGGAAACCCACCATAGCGCTCAGAACGGCGAGGGCCGTTGCAACAATCAATAGGTGACTCAATCTTTGAGTCAAAAGAAACGCGGCAGCCGGTGGTGCGATCATCAGCCCTACGATCAAGATCGAGCCCGCGACGTTGAAGGCAGCAACGGTAGTTAATGAAACTATCGATAACCAAATCATCTCAATAAGTTTGGGGCGCAACCCAAAGCGTCCGGCAAGTTGCGGGTCGAAGAGCATCGCTTTAAGTTCTTTATAGCAGGCCAGGATAAACACCAGCTGAACCGCCACAATGCCCGACATCAGCCACCAGTCACGCGGTCCCCAGTCGAACTCACCCCAACGCAGTCGATCAAATGGTGCCAGCACCAAGTTGCCTTCCAAAATC
>PKCQ01000513.1 GCA_002862265.1 Planctomycetaceae bacterium
TCAACGGAAAAGCATGTAAAACCAATGAAATATCAGTGTTTTTATGTCCATGGATTTTTATTCTATATGCACGAATCTCTTCTATATACAGAAATCACATTAAAACCAATGAAATATCAACAATTTCTGCGCTCCTTCAATCCTTCTCTATGTCTTCTTTGCGGAAAGTCATTAAAACCAATGAAATATCAATCATTTCTATGTCCGCAGATTTCTACTCTGTAGACACGAATACCGTTCTTGAAAGCTGCGAACAGGAGTTGTCCTGTTCGGTCAACAAGAAGCTCCTGAGCCTCGTCGTCAACTTCGAAACTGCCTAAAGGTGAAAAGAACTCTGTCTCCCAGGACTTTATGTCACCGCTCTCGTCGACGGTGTAAGCAACTTGGTCATCCGGGCTGAATGTCACTTCCTTCGGTGCAGAACCAGTCTCAAAAATACCTTCGATGGCCATCTGCGGCGAGCTGTACAGTGCTACGCTGTCGCCAATTTGCCCCTCCTCAGCAGCAAAGGATACGAAGGAGCCATCATGACTGATTGCTAAGTCTCGCCCATTCGCGCCGCTGGTGCGTCCCACTGGTGTTCGCCACAGCTCTACGGGTCTGTCTCCACTAATGTCATATTGCCGCAAGTTTGCAGGGCCGATTCCGTAGTCCGCGTAGTAGAGACGGTCTTTGGTTCCGTTGACTGCTAGCTCGCCACCGCGAGCTGCACCGCCGTCCCAAAGCTCGCGACCGCTTTCGGGGGCGATTCTGCTGAGGCTATCTGTGGTGAGAACGTACAAGCTGCCATCAGCGGCGACTTCCACGTCATTTGGCGGGCTCTTCACAAAAATGCGAGGCAAAGTCTGCATTGACTCGAGGTCAATAACACCAATGTAATTACTTCCAGAGTTCGCGACGTACAAAGTGTTGCCATCGTTGCTTAGCGCCATTCCGGTAGGCCGCGATCCGATGCGGATGTTTTGTTCGACTTGAAGAGTTCGAGTGTTAATCACTGCGACGCTATTGCTGCCTTCCAGTGTGGCCAGCAGCACCGGACGATTTGGATGATTCAGTAAGCGTCGCGCATTCAATCCATCGAAGGTAGTCAGTAAGTTTCCACGCTGACCAGCTCCGATGACATCCACGACTTGCATCACGGGCGTCGCTGCTACGTCGGCATCAGCATGCGCTGCTGCGTTTAGGACTCGCACATCACGCAATACTTCGTCCCCAGCATTGGTGAGATGGTATTGTACCGTCGAGCTTTCTGCGGCGGCTACTACAGCCGGCTGTTCAAAAGACCCGTCGACACAGATATCGATCTGTAGGTCGGCCGCAAGAAGTTTGCGATGCTCAAGCGACTCAATTTTGGGTTTGAGACTTAGAGATTTTCGTGAGCTATTTTCGGCCATAGTACCAACTCTGAACAAGTAATATGTTCTCGCTGATACTAATCATGTGGCTAGGGGATTCAATGTTTCACAGTAGGGGAAACGCCCAGCGGAATGTAACAATTCTTTTTTAAGCGTTACGAACGGTACCGTGAAATCTTTACGGTCAAAAGAATCTGTGCGAGCGGGCACAATCTGCAGTTTGTCTGTTCTGGTATGCGTTCGTTGGCAGCTGTGGAAAATGCAACTCACTGAAGCTACTCGGCATCTTCGTATTCAATTTCCTCGTCGTCCTCGTACTCCCCCTCCCCATATTCCTCTTCGTACTCTACCTCATCCTCTTCATACTCAACATCAGCTTGTCCGCCAGTTGATGCATCTGCATTATCCCACGGTAGCGCATCCTCCGCTTCGGCTAACTCCGCGGCATGACTTGCGGTCGCGACTGATGATGCAGATTCTGATGCCGCTGGAGGGTCGTGAGGACGAATCTTATTGCTGCGCGGCGGACGTGGTGCAGCGGTAGCAGGCTTTGGTGCGGGCGATGGCACCGGAGCTTCATCACTCTCGTCGCCTTGCATCGCTTCCCAATCTGCGATCGAGATTAAAACCTCTCGCGCTTGCGAGCCGTTGTACTGTCCTACGATTGCATCTTCCGCCATGTAGTCGATCAATCGAGCCGCGCGTCCGTACCCGATTCCCAGGGCACGCTGCAAGAGCGAGCAGCTCCCCCGACCTTCGCGAACCACGACATCGACTGCTGCCGCATAAAGATCATCACGCTTTTTGAGGACCCCAGGGATCACTTCCTCGCCATCCTCGTCTTTCACTTTCAAGTTGACGAGTTCGTTTACGAAATTTTGTTCTCCCGTGCTGCAGTGATCGACGACCGCGTTGATCTCCTCGTCGCTCATGTAAGTGCCTTGGCCGCGTAGCAACATACTGGTACCAGGCCATAGGAACAGCATATCGCCGTTGCCAAGCAGCTTGTCAGCGCCCATTTCATCCAAGACTACCCGGCTGTCCGTGCGGCTGGCGACCTGGAAGGAGATTCGAGCTGGTAAGTTGCTCTTGATCAAACCTGTGATGACATCCACCGTTGGCTTTTGCGTCGCCAGGATTAAGTGAATTCCAACCGCACGACTTTTCTGAGCAAGTCGAATGATGTGGGCTTCCACTTCTTTGCCAGCCGTCATCATCAAGTCCGCCATCTCGTCTGCCACAATGACGATGAAGGGCAGGTGATCTGGAATGTTCTCCGCCTCTTCCTCAGTATCAGGTCGCAACCGGTCGATCAATTCCTCGCGGCCCAGCTCGTTATAGCTGGTGATGTGCCGCACCCCAGCTCTTGCCAGCAAGGTGTAGCGTTCTTCCATCTTGTCCACTGCCCAGGCAAGAATCGCTTCTGCCTTGCGCATGTCTGTTACAACAGGATGCATTAAATGAGGCAGGCGACCGTAGCCACTAAGTTCGACCATCTTGGGGTCGATCATCAGCATTCGAACTTCGTCAGGACGCCTCGTCATCAGAATCGAAGCGATGATCGAATTCAAGCACACGGACTTACCGGTACCCGTCCGTCCGGCAATCAGCAAGTGGGGCAGCGCGGCCAAGTCTGCGGTGAGCGGGTTGCCGGAAACGTCCTTGCCGAGGAAGAGAGGTATCTTGAATTTCTTACCCTTCGAACCTTGCTCTTCGATGACTTCACGTAGCCGCACGACCTGTCGCGCTTCATTCGGTACTTCGATGCCGACCGTGTTCTTTCCGGGAATTGGAGCGACAATACGAACGCTCGGAACACGAAGGGCGATTGCCAAGTCGTCGGCCAGCCCGGTGATCTTTGAGAGTCGCAGACCAGCTTCCAATTCGACTTCGTACTGAGCGATAACAGGACCAGTTTCGATCTCGACAACCCGAACGTTGAATCCGAAATCCTTGAAGGTCTTCTCAAGAATCTTTGCCTTGCGGCGTACTTCGTTCGCCTGGTGCTCGAAGTCGATATCGTCGCTTTCGAGTAGCATGTCGACGCCCGGAAGTACGTATTCTTCTGAACCTGGAGGTAGAACGGTATCGTCGAGGTGCGCTAAAGAATCTTCTGGTGGTCGTGCACTTGGCTTTTGCCGACGTTTTACTTTGAGTGGTTCGGAGGGTTGCTCGAGATGTGCGGGGTCCGAACGCAGCTGTAGCGTCTCTCCTTCACTTTCCAATTCACGGTGTTCGGCCTCCGCTTTTTCAAGCTCTTCTTCTTCGTAGCATTCTTGCTGCTCCGATTCGGCTTGCGGCTCCAAATAATTGTCTTGACTGAAATCTTCTTCGAGCTCTTCGGTGGAAGCTTGTTCCCCGTCCTCGTTTTCGTTCGGTCGTAGTATTGTGTTCTTCACCTTACCCAGAACTCCGACCAAGCCGCTCGATTTGTCAGGGATGAAATTCGCTTCATCTTCGTCTCCCAACTTTTGTCCACGGATACGAATCGAGAGTTCGTCTTCTTCCAGCTGTACGCCTTCATCGACATCCGTCTTGAGTTTTCCAGCTGGTCTACGAATGACGACTCGCTTTTTGGTTGCAGCAGCCGCCGTGGTCGCAACCGAAGCACTTCCCCAAATCAGCCATCCGAGGGCTCGCATGACGACATAGTCCGTGCTGAGCAACAGGCCTGCGAACAGAACCGCTGAAGTTAAGATGAGGCTGCCGAGAAATGCAAAGTGCTCGTTGAGCCAGGTGGCGGTTAGTGCCCCAAGGTATCCTCCAGGGCCGATCGTCGGCGAGTTGGGAAGGGGGAGGCGATTGAGAGCGACAAAGGTCGTGAAGGCTACGGTGATCAGGAGCCAGCCAAATTGTCTCGAAGCTCTTACATAGTTGCTTTGGACTCGAAACATCCATATCGCAAGCACAGTGAGCCCAGTCACGATCAAATAAGCGCCGGCACCAACGGCTTGCAGGAGAGTCATGGCAGTGAAGGCACCAATCCATCCGCAAGC
>PKCQ01000197.1 GCA_002862265.1 Planctomycetaceae bacterium
ATATGTTCCAGCTGCAAGCATCGAGCACTCTCTCGCTCTGCATCCAATCTGAAGTGCAATATCCATGATTGCGGCGAAGCGTGATCGGCGCTCAACCTGCCACAACATATTGCGTACGCAACTCCAGGTATCACCACCCGCATGGATGCCTCCCCCAAGCCGCGGTCAAGGGCAAATTTTTCTTGCAGCACAAAAACTCCGGCACCACCGAGATAGCCAATCAAAGCAAAGAATGAAACTCGCCGGATGTACCAAATGAAGTCAATCTTCTCGAGTCCCATCGCTGCGACACCAGCCGCAGAGCCAATGATTAAGCAGCTTCCACCTGTCCCCGCACAATAGGCCAGGAAGAGCCAGAACGAGTGATCGGTCGGGAACTCATACATTTTTATCCCGGCTGCCACCAAGGGCACATTGTCGACAATGGCCGACAGCAAACCGATGATAAGAGCCACGATCTGCATGTTAGGAATCGTTTCTTCCAGCCAACCTGCCAACTGTAGCAATACGCCGGTCGCATCTAACGAACCTACTGCAAGGAGAATTCCCAGGAAGAACAAGATACTGGCGGAGTCGATCTTTTTGAGGACAGCGACCACGTTGGTGCTCGAGGCAGTCGCTTCGTCCAAATCCTTTTTCACAAACTCGGACACGATCCAGATAATGCTCAGGCTGAACATCATGCCGACGAACGGCGGCAAGTGCGTCACCGATTTGAAGATGGGGACGAAAATCAGCCCCGCGAATCCGAGTGCCAAAAACAAATTGCTATGCCACTTCTGAAGCGACTTGTGAGCGCCTTCTTGGGTGTTTTCCGGGCGATCGACCTCGCCTTTCAGCATCATTCCGGCCACTATCAAAGGCACGATCATGCAGAATAGGCTTGGCACAATCAACGCTTTCATGACCTCAATTGTTGAGATCTTATCACCGATCCAAAGCATCGTGGTCGTAACGTCGCCAATGACCGTCCAAGCGCCTCCGGCATTGGCGGAAACAACAATCATGCCGCAGAAGAACAGTCGCGTCTCTTTGTCGCTAATGAGTTTTTTCATTAGCGAGACCATCACAATGGTGGTCGTTAGGTTATCGAGCACAGCGGAAAGGAAAAAGGTCAGTACGCAAACCGTCCACAGCAGAGTCGATTTTTTCCGAGACTTGATGCGGTCGGTGATGTACGAAAACCCTTCGTATGCATCGACGAGTTCAACGATCGTCATCGCACCCATAAGGAAGAACAGGATGAAAGCGATCTCCGCGATCAGCTCGACAAACTGTCCATGTATGGCGTAGTGCTGAACCAGTTCATGAGCACTCGAGTGAGCGTGCCCATCCTCAACCATCGCTTGCTGAAACGACTCCGGCACTTTTTCGATTGGCAGCAGGGTGTCTAAGCCAAGCGAGTAGAGAGCCCAACATCCTGCACCGATGAATAGGGCTGTCGCCGCTTTGTCAATGTGAAGCGGATGCTCCAAAGCGATGATGATGTAGCCCAAGACAAAGAGAATGATGATGCTGGTCAGCAACATGGTTTGAATCTATTCAATCGAGACGGTTAGGCAGAATTCGTGTTTTGGGGGCTTGGAGCTCCCTTCAAAGGACTAAAAGAGAGCTAGAGCTGCAAAATCCGCGATTAGAGATAACAGCAAAAAGGGCTTGTCCAAAGGCCAAATTCGATACGATCGCGAGAAAACGCTTAAGCCGTAAATTTTGTTCCGCATCAAGACTTCATAGTTGTCAGAACTGACGAGCACCAGAGTTGAGGCCCGTTTCAAGAGTTCTCCGGGCGATCAATTCGCACGGATCGCAGGTTGTTTCGCAAGTCTTCAAAGGGTTTCGACTTAGGTTGACTTGCGTCGAGGCTGCAGCCGAGGCCCTTGGGAGCCGGCTTCATCCAGGAGCGATCCTTAAGGCTAATTCATAGATCCGGAGCGCAGCGAGCAAAATTGAAGAGCTGGATCCGTTTAGAAAACGGACTAAAGTCCGTATTACGGAGCTAAAATAGATAGATTAGGCAGCTCTTCTAAAGCTCCTGCTTTGCTCAACCTGGCTTTCAAATGTCTGCTTCGCCTCCTCCACCTCCGCTGCCTCTTGGCAACAACGAGCCAGTTGGTCGACCGGATGGGCAGGATGCGCGCGAAGCCCTCGACTCTCTGCCGCCTGCTCCGCCCCAGATTCCGCAGCCCCGATCAGCTGAGGCAACCAGTTCCTCGCAAGAGCCTTCTCCGGCCAAGTTGCCCAAACCAACAGAGGATACTGCTCGTAATAAGCACCTGAGCGAGCTCGGAAATTCAGGGCAAGATCAGGAATCGATATTGCTAGAAGATTTGGCCGCAAAGCCGACTGTCGTGAAACGACTCTGGTTGTCGCTGACAAATCTGTTTCCAAAGCACGAAAGATCCAAGACTCCAGCTTTCTTGGTGAGCCTGATTTTCCATGTTGCGTTAATGCTCGTACTTGTGCTTGTGACGATGCATCAAACTAGCGGAACAACTCGAAAAGCAGATTTTTCGATGCGAAGCGCGACGCCGAATGATGCGAGGGTTCAAACCGTTGAAATTGCAGCAACCAACGATGACCTAGCTCCTCCAAGTCCGGAGGTGATGCCACTTGTATCGCCACCGCAACCGTCGAATCAGTCTCCCAACTTGCTGAGTGACCTGCTGGCGGTGAAGCAACAGGCGAAGGCAAATACACGGGTGCAGGAAAGTGAGCTGCAGAATCTGATCGCTGCATCGCAGATAACGACGAATGCGAGCTTTTCGGCGACGGGCGTGAAAGGACGTGATCTCAGGAAACGCCAGCAGGTTGCCTTGGCCAATGGCGGTACGCTGGAAACCGAGAAAGCGGTAGAGGAAGCATTGCGGTGGCTAGCGAACCATCAACGTCCCAACGGCTCCTGGTCGTTATTGCACAACACAAAAGACTGCGCCAATGACTGTCCGAATGAAGGCTGCAAGGATCGTTTCGATACGGCCGCAACCGGATTAGCCTTGCTTGCGTTTTTGGGCGCGGGTTATACCCATTGCGATGGTGAGTATCGTGAAACGGTGCGACGCGGCGTTTACTTCTTGATGCAAGTCATCGAAATCACGCCGCAAGGTGGTAGCTTCCTCTACCAATGCGAACGAGGGATGTACAACCACGGCATCGCAGCTTTTGCGCTCTGCGAAGCGTATCAACTGACTGGCGATCCCGATTTGAAGACGGCTGCTCAGCAGTCCGTCGACTTTATCGTCAACGCTCAAAACTACGCTGGCGGTTGGGGATATTTACCCAAGAAGCCAGGTGACCTCACGCTCAGTGGTTGGCAGATCATGGCGCTGAAGAGCGCCTACTCCGCAAAACTTGAAGTTCCCGCTGCTACGATTCTTAGAATTGACTCCTTCCTGGATACCCAGCAAACGGAGGGCGGAACGTTCTTCGGCTACACCAAGCCTGGGAAAAGTCCAACCTGCACTGCAATTGGTCTCTTGATCCGACTGTTCCGCGGCATGACGCACACAGATCCACGGATCCTGGATGGAGTTGCCTTCTTCCATCAGAGCGGCCCATCGAATAACGATGTGTATCATAATTACTATGTCACGCTTTTTCTTTTCCATGTCGGTGGCCATTTGTGGGACAATTGGAATGAACGTCAGCAAGAATTCCTACTGAGGACTCAGTCGACTTCAGGACATTCCAAAGGAAGCTGGTACTTCGACAATGCTTACGGAAAAGAAGGTGGCAGACTCTACAGTACTGCAATGTGCGCCATGACGCTCGAAGTTTACTACCGATACTCGCCTTTGTACAAGCAAGTCGACGACCACTTCGAGCTCTAGGTGGCAGCTGCAGGGCAGTGAATTAGGCCGTTAGCGATCGCAGCTTTGTTGCGGGATTGGAACCGGTTTCCGGTGTTGCACGCACGGTCTCGACACGGCCGGATAACGAGGGTTGAGACGACCTCCGCTGCGGGATCTGCGTTCACTCCGCTCCAGCCTGTTGGGCTTTAAGATCTTTTAAATAACGCAGACGCAACCGATTACCAGCTTCATGAGGATTGACGGCCTGCCCAGCCGGTGAGCTATACGTTAGATACTCGTTGAACTTTGCTTCGTCCCCTAGTTCTTGGTAGGAGCGAGCAATTCCGTAACGCGAGATGTTCTCCCAACGCTTTGCGAAAAGCTGTTCTTGAGGCTTGTCGTTGTTCAGGAGCTGCTCGAACCAGTTGATCGATTCTGAATAGTTTCCACGGTCGAAGTGCAGCTGTGCGGCCAGCATCGTAGCATCTACCTTGGCTCGCCGCAGGTCGAACAAATGCGACATGACGCGCCCCTTGTGGTTCTCTTTGGAT
>PKCQ01000577.1 GCA_002862265.1 Planctomycetaceae bacterium
GAGGTGGTTTACCATCCCGCTGCTACTACTGGTGTTTCTGAGTGTTCTATTCTTTGTCGGCCGGTTTCTGGCAGCAGGCGTTGGACGATTCTTTATCACGGCCTTTGAGAAGATCATCCATCAGCTCCCGATCATTCGAAACCTTTACTCGTCGGTGAAACAAGTTACGGATTTTGTGCTCAGTGAACGTGAAATCGAGTTCACGCGGGTGGTTGCTGTGGAGTACCCACGCGTCGGCATCTGGTCCCTTGGCTTTGTTACCAGTGAGAGCTTGCCGCCACTCAAGCTTGCGACGAACGAGGACTTGGTCAGTGTCTTCATCCCGACTTCTCCGATGCCCATGACCGGCTTCACAATTAATGTTAGACGTCGCGAGATCGTAGACATGGAACTTACCATCGACCAGGCTGTGCAATTTATTGTAAGCTGCGGCGTTGTCACTCCACCTGTTCTGCCCAACCAATCCCAGCCAGCATTGCTCAGGAATCAGGACGACCTGGGCAAACTCGTCGAAGAGCAAAAAACGAAAGGCGACTCTGAGTAGAGCCGCCTCGTGTCGTCGAGTGAAGTGCCTCACGAGAGTGAAGCAGAGGAATTATTTTCCGAGTCGCAGCCTGACTAGCAGGTCGCTCAACGCTGGCTTTGCCTCGGTAGTTTCTTGCAGCTGAGAGCGTGCGTAAGCTTCTTCGAGCTCGCCCATTTGCCTCTCGAGCTCGCGTTGAAAGAACTCCATACGTGCTTCTCGCAGCACAGCCTTTTCGGCTCCGTCACGCTTAAGCTTGAATAGTTCGTCGATGTAAGGCAGCTGCGCGCGTTCGTTCAGTACCTTCAAATTCGCTTCGATGCGACCAGTTTGCATCAATTGAATACCCGTTTGAAGTACGCGAAAGGTGTACAGCAAGGGTTTCACTCGTGGCTCTGGTTCCTTCGAAAAAAGTTTCCACTGCGTGGAGGCAAAACCCATGTAGTGGTGAGCGTGATGCTTGGTGATACATTGCCCAGCAATCGACTTGAGCTCTTCGAACTCGGGCGTCTCACTGACAACGAGGGGAGAAAAGATTTGTTCGAGTACGTAGCCGTTTCGACGTAGCATCAAGCGAAATAACTTTTCAATGTCATGCGTGACTAGATCGATCTCCAGGCCTCCGTAGATTCCTTCCTTCTCGACGGTTTGACGGCCTTCTGAAAGTCCGATAAACGTTTCCAGCCGAAGTTTATGAGCACCGCGCAAATCGAAATCGGAATCGCCCGAAGGAAATCCATATAGATGCGCGCCGCTAATCGTCGCAAAAACAAGCGGAAAGGGATGCGAGTCGACGTGACGCTGCATCCGCCTCATATCGACGTTTTGATCATTCATAACTTGGCTATTCTTCTAGGGCAGATCGTCGAGCGCGAGGCAGGAACGCATTGACGCGTTCGTAGTCGGGCCGGTCCGGTAACTTGGTCGTCAGAAACGAAGACTCGAATTCCCTTTGCAGTTCCCTTCGCTAGTTATCGGCAACTTCAAATGGTGTTTCACCAGACTTGATATAAAGTAGCCGGTCACGGTTCGCGCCAGTGTTTAACTCCAGCTTCTCCGATTTAAGAACGTGAATGCCCGACAGGAGAAGCCGAATGAAATGCATGACGTGCTTCCATTTCACCTGACCGTGGTTGCGGATGTCGGTTTGCATCTTCTTGAATTGCGATGCGACACAACCAGAGAAAGTCTGAAAGACCAACTCGGATAAAAAGGCTTCGCGCATCCCAAGTAGCTCCTCCCCGAGGCTGGTACACTTTTCGACCAGCGGCGTATAAAGGCACTCCAGCACGTTGGGATTTGCCTTGAGGGCAAGCACCAGAAACTTCTGAAGTTCCCAGTAGACCTCTTGGGTCGCGTCGTCTTCCAGTTGTTCAGGCACGCCGTACAACGACCATTGCAGATCAGCTGGCGGCAAGTAAACGCCTCGCCGATCCGTATCTGAATTGGCGCCTTCCAATCCATAGGCTTGCGATCCAATGACACATCGGAAAATGATGTTTCCTTGCAGGGAATCTTGCATCAACTGCTCTCCAGCCTGAACTGGTCCGGCTTTGAACTCTGCGAGACATCTCAGCTGTTCATGATGAATTGCAGCTTCGAACCCATCCGCAAACTTGACGCGATACGCGTGAGTGCGGTCCAGAGGTGAGCGGACGATTATCCCAACGGCGCCTGCTGGATGCGCGATGCGATCCTCGTTGGAGAATACATCCTTCTGGGCGACAACTTGCGTGCCAGCCGGAAAGATTAAGCGTTCGTGAAAGTCGTTCACTCTAGGCTCGTAAATTAGAATCTGGAACAAATGGATTCAGATAAGATGCCGCAGAGGTCATGAACGTCCGCGCCGTAGCTGATTTGTAGCCGGATTTCAGCACCTACCACGGGGAGTTTGGTAGTGATGCGATCTCGCTTGAGAACTTTCCCCGCGAGCAACTTCAAAAGCCAACCAATATGCATCCGTGTCGCACCAGGATTCGCCGCCTCCAAACTAAGTTGAATCGTCTTCTTTGCATAGAATCGCCGCGTCTCGAATTGGTTTGCCGGTTGCCGCATCCACCAAATCGAATTGAAGCTCGTACTCACCTTCCTGCGAAGCAGGTGCAGCCGAGACGAAAGTGAGACTGAACACAAGAATCGTAACGAAGGTAGAGGACACATAGCTAGGCATGCTTATTTCCTAGTTCCAGCTATTCTTTCCGAATACCTCTCACGCCCTTAGCCTGGAGTTCATTTCGCGATTCGAGCCCTCAACCTCGGTTTATTGCTGCTTGATTATCTCTTCAAAACGTCGCCGAAAACCCTCCATGCGTTTTCGATTCGCTCCCATATCGGAGTACCCCAGTCGCGAAGCAGAACGAAAGTGAAGCACATGGTTTGTCGAGTCGCAGAATATTTCTACGTCATCAACGTAGCGCATCAATAGAGTCGTGGCGGTTGCTCGCAAGTAGCTTGGTCTTTCTTCTACCAGCGCAATCCTAGGCATACTTAGCAAAGCTTCCCTGGCGAATTTCAAAGCTTCGTCTGCTGAACAGGTGAAAGGGATCGGCTCGATCGCATGCCCTTGGTCATCCGCTTGAGTGCATACGCAGTTCGGAGACTTTGGGCAGGGCGCGAGCTTGCCGTCTTGAACGCCAAGCGTTGTTGAAGGTTTAGACATTACGTTGACCAGAATGATTGCGATCCAACAGAAGAGTAGTACCAAGCCGACGCGAAGGATGATTTTCTGTGTGGTTTTCATGGCTCGATTATGCAGTGTCGGCGGCAAGCTGAGAAGTGTCAGTCGAAGGCTAAAGCTTTACCAAGCTTTGCCTAGCCGGTGCGGGAGCGAAATTCGTTTCAATGAAGTAACAACTAACTCTACGAGACGTGCGGTGTTCGAGTATCATGCGTGCTATCCCGACAGCCAAGTCAGTTTAAAATGAGCTGGCACCACACTCTCTCTTACACCTGCGCCACCTGGATGAAAGAAAATTCTCGATGAGCCGAAGAATTCCCAAGCTGTTGCTTGGCCAAGCTTTTATGTTGTTCCTGATGCTTACATCCATCTCGGCGGCACAACGTCCCAACATCGTTCTCATTATGGCGGACGACATGGGCTACACGGATATCGGATGCTACGGCAGTGAAATCCAAACTCCTGTGCTCGACAAGCTAGCCGCTGGCGGTCTGCGGTACACTCAGTTCTACAACACATCGCGTTGTTGTCCGACGCGAGCTTCGTTGCTCACTGGATTGTACTCGCATCAAGCCGGGATGGGGCTGATGGCTAGCGACCGAGGTGTGGACGCCTATCGAGGCAACATCAGTCGGCGCTGCGTCACCATCGCGGAGGTCCTCGGAACCGCTGGCTATAAAAATTACATGTCTGGCAAATGGCATGTGACTCGGCACATCGCTCCGAAGGGTGACAATTCGAATTGGCCCATGCAACGTGGCTTCGATCGTTTCTACGGTACCATTATTGGTGCAGGCAGTTTCTATGACCCTTCAACCCTTTGCCGCGGCAACACCTACATCACTCCGGACAATGATCCCGAATACCAACCCGAAGACTTTTACTACACGGACGCGATTAGCGACAACGCCGCTCGATATGTACGTGAACACTTTGAGTCTGCATTAGAAAAGCCTTTCTTTCTATATGTCGCTTACACCAGCGCTCACTGGCCCATGCATGCACCTGAGTCAGTCGTCGAAAAATATGACGGAATGTACGACGAAGGCTACGATCCTATTCGAAAAGATCGCTACGAAAACGCGATCAAGCAAGGCGTCCTAAAATCAAAGTGGAAGATGTCCACACCAGCAAA
>PKCQ01000325.1 GCA_002862265.1 Planctomycetaceae bacterium
GCTCGCCACTTCTTTGCGTCGATTACTTGAGACCGATCCGCCCAAGACAAAGCAGCGTCGCGATTCGCTGCTCAAACGACTTGGCAAAGCAACGAGAGCTGGGCTGTTTCTCGGAAGAAGATTCCAAAACGAGCTGCCTCATGCTCTGCGAGAGAAGGCTTTGTTCGAGGCTATGCAAGGAAGCGTTAGGTTGGCGATCCGCCTGCTTTACAAAAGTATTCGTATCGCGGAAGAACAAGGTGCTAAGTACGAGGCCGCGTTGTCCGAGCTCGAGTTATGTCGCCTGCAGAACGAAAACAAGCCGTCGGAGAGCACTGCGGAGCGTTTTCGCCGAGCGACTGAATACCTTAAGGAAATTGAAGGTAGCGTGGTTACCGGTGCCCAGACTGCTTCTCTTTCTTTAATGGATCGGTTTGAAAAATTGCTGAATACTGGAAGGCAGATCGTCGCCGCAAATTCTGCCAGCGATGTGCTTTCGGAAACGCTCGCTGCCACGACGCGACTCCTTCGAGGAGATCGTGTCCTGATTCTGGAAGCGGCTGAATCCGGATTTCGCGTGGTCCAGCAGGAGGCAGATTCTCGTGAATTTGATCCTGAACTGGTGGCTCGGTCCGCACGAGAAGGCCAAAGTATTCTGGCCCGCAAGGAAAAGATTGATCGGCATGGAGTAGCTCTGGAGCAGACCGGGGCTTTTCTTGCATGCCCCATTCTGCTTAGCGAGCAAGCAAGGTTTTTCCTCTACGTTGCTAACACGCATTTGAGTAGCCTGTTCGGTGATGACGAATGCCGCATCGCGAATTATCTAGCCTCAGCAGCTGGTGGAGCTCTTGAACGAGCCGATGGGTGGGAGCAGCTAGAAGCACTAAACGAAAGCTTAGAGAATCGAGTTCAAGAGCGTACCGAAGCGGTCGTACAACGTTCAAAGGAACTGGAACGGACGGCAAACGAACTTCGTGACACGCAGGCAAAACTCGAGAAAGCGAAGACAGCAGCCGAAAGAGCCAGTGAGTCGAAGAGTGAGTTCCTGGCTTGCATGAGCCACGAAATCCGCACTCCGATGAGTGCTGTTCTGGGGTTCACTGAGATTCTGCGGACTCGCGAAGTCGATGAGGAAACTCAGGAGCTTTATCTCCGACGGATTCATAACAATGGTAAACATCTTCTCGCCCTGCTGAACGATTTGCTTGATTTCTCTAAAATCGAGGCAGAGCATCTTGAGGTCGAATCCCTCGCGCTGAATCCACTTGAGCTTGTCAGTGACGCCGCTTCAGCACTGGAGTCGAGGGCCTGCGAGAAGGGGATTGCGCTAGAGGTAGAGGTCGAAGGCCAAGTCCCGAGCACCATCTATAGTGACCCAACTCGAGTTCGACAGATCGTGATGAACTTGGTTGGGAATGCGATCAAGTTTACCAGCGAAGGTGGTGTGCGTGTTGTGTTGAAATTGACTGAGGGAGCGTCGCCAAAGTTTCAGATAGATGTCTGTGACACAGGAATTGGAATCAGCCCGGAGCAGATTGCGAAGATTTTTGATCCCTTCACGCAAGCCGATGCATCTACCACTCGGCAGTTTGGCGGCACCGGTCTTGGCCTGTCGATCTCCAAGAAGCTGGCCGAAGCACTTGGAGGCGGAATCAGCATAAGCTCGGAAGTGGGTACGGGAAGCATCTTTCGCGTGACGATTGCTACAGGCGATCTCTCGGGCGTCGAAATGCTTGATGCAAACGAGTCCTCAGTCCAATCGCTGAAGAAGGTCGATGAAGTGATTCGATTGGATGGTGCTAAAATTCTCGTCGCTGACGACGTGGAAGCAAACCGCGAAATCATCGAACATCTGCTCACCTCAGCCGGAGCGACAGTACACTTGGTTGAAAATGGTACCGAGGCCGTTGCGTCAGCCGTGGCTGGCAGTTTCGACCTCGTACTACTCGATATGCAGATGCCGGTCATGGATGGTTACACTGCCGCAGGTGAGCTAAAGGCATTGGGCTATGGTCAACCTATCGTCGCTCTCACCGCGAATAGCATGGAAGGCGATCAAGAGCGATGCCTGGAGGCTGGATGCTGTGATTTCTTGACCAAGCCGATCGACTTCCATCAGTTGCTCCAAACGGCCCGTTGGTTCTGCGAGAGTTCTGAGCGCGTGACCGAGTCGGAATCTGCGTTTGAAGACGCAACCGAAACTGCAGCAGAGAGCGGTGAGAATCTTGCTCCTTACATGGAGCAGTTTGGACGTGATTTCCTTACGAGCACGATTGGCAAGCTCGAGGAGATGGAAGGACTGGTGCGCGAGCAGGATGTGCCGGAGCTAAAACGCATGGCTCATGAGATCCGCGGTTCGGGCGGAACCTTTGGTATGAAACGCATCGAAAGCGTGATGGACGCCATGGAAAAAGCAATCGATGATTCCGAAACAGAGCTCATTCCGGCCTTGTACGGCGATTTTGTAGATGCTTGCCGAATGACCTGCGGCGATTTCAAGCTGGACCTAAATCAGTTCCACGCCAAGTCCGGGGGCAGTTGGTAGGTCGCAAACTCCCTGCTCCCAGCTCAAGCCTCGCGCAATATCTTTCTCCAGCAAAAGGGCTCCATCTAGATCGGCGTAGTCGAGCAATGGCAGGAGATGGACTCCAGCGGAAATTCCGATGCTGGATTCAGTCATGCAGCCAACCATCACCTGCAGCCCACGTTGTTTCGCGCGTGCAATCATTCGCCTCGCAGGTGTCAAACCACCGCATTTGACAAGCTTGATATTGATTGCGTCGAAACCTGGAATGCAGCGGTCTACATCGGATTCGACTTGGCAACTTTCATCCGCCATGATGGGCAAAGCACAGGCACCTTTAAATTCGCGCATCGCGTCATATTCTAAATGCTCCAGTGGTTGCTCAATCAATTCGACGTTTTGCGCAGCCAGCTCCCCTGCGAGCGTCCGGACTTGTTCAGGCTTCCAAGAACAATTGGCATCCACGCGAAACTTCGCATCGGTGTGTTTACGCAGCTCTTGTACCAAATCGAGACCGCCCGAGGCATCGAGCTTGATCTTGTAAACCGACCATCCTGGTCGATCGTGAAGTTTGCGAACCATCTCTTCCGGCGAATCCAGTCCAATCGTAAAACAAGTTGGCGGTCTTGGGTCCGTAGCTTCAAATCCCCACAACTTCCAAAGGGGGAGTCCCTGCTGCTTGGCGTACAAATCCCAGACCGCGCAGTCCAATGCGCACTGGGCGAAGCGGCAGTCCTGCAGGTCCTCGTCCAGTTCTTTCCAAACCACTGCAGGGTTTTCTAGATCGCAGTTTTCAAGCTTGCCACGCACACGTTCCAGCGCGGCTTTCATCGATTTAAGCGTGATTCCGTAGAAATCGTTCGTGGTTGCCTCCCCTAGCCCAACCAAGCCATCTCGCTCGACTCGAACGATCAACGTAGGCTGCACGGTTACTGTGCCGCGAGCAATGGTAAAGGGATCTCGCAGTGGCAAATCAAACTTCAGGCATTCAACCTTCACTTTGGGCTTTCTTCTAACTTAGCGGAAACTGACTTGCAAACCAGGATGTTAAGGCGGAGGGCGAGTCAGGAACTGCTAGCCCGAATTGCTATATGAGCAGTATTCTGATGCGCGAAAACACTTGCCATGGGTAGAAGCACTTCTGACGGACGCCTAATATCCTGAAATGCTGAATTGTTCGCAACTCTGTGGCCAGTATAACGCAAGTCGGAGTGTTTCGTTTGGCCAGATCAGCTTACTAAGTTTTCACTGCAACGAGTCGGCCGGCTTGGGCTGAGCCAACAAAGATTGTTTGATTGCGTGCAGCCTCGAACGCTCAATTCAGCGATCTTTGTCGAAGAGCTCCAACGCCTTTGCGGCTTGCGAGACGACTCCGTTGATGTTTTGGACGGAGCCCACTATTTGACTTTCTGCTCGCGTTTCGGAAACTATGCTAGCAAGCGGGGCGACTTATGAGGCTACCAGGGGCGTCTTGCCTACGAGTGCTGGGGGCATGAGGCTTCGATTCTGCCGATTTCGCATTTGCCACTTGGCACGCGACGGATGAAGCGGTTTCCCCCACAAACGTTGGGAGAGTGCCGCGTATTGGTCGAGGTACGAGACCAGCCCGGAGTCAAAGCGGCGGGTCCTCAAGCTGATTCGTCAAAATGGCTTTCTCGAGAGTGCCGATTTCGAGCCAACGGCAAAGGACAAGGCCGATCGTTCTCTGCTTGGCTGGGGGGCGGTCATCCCCAAGAGGAATCGAACCGCGGCTAATTTACAGCTAAAAAATAACGGTGAAACGGCATTACCCTCAGAAAGCGACGACAAAAGCGACGACCT
>PKCQ01000298.1 GCA_002862265.1 Planctomycetaceae bacterium
CCTACTACTACTACTACGACGACTACTACTACTATTACTACTACTACCACGACTACTACTACTACTTCTACCACCACGACTACTGCCATTACTGCTACGACTATTACAATAGAAACAGCAGCAATTATTTCAACGCTTAGACCCTGCCACACCCGCACTGTCACACATTAGTTGTGGATCGTGAACATCTAAAAGATGCGCCGGGGAAAAGTAAGCCTCATAAATTACAAAATTCATCAGCATTTGACATGCGAATGGTGCGCCTGCCAATGCTTCATAGCTGGTTTAATAGTACGCATCTCAACCCAATGACCATGGGTCTTTAGCTTGCTGGAAAGCATAGTGTCAGGCTCAATCTCGCCTGACTCAATACGACCTAGGATGTGTTGCTCAGAAACGGGGCCAATACATTTCGGCCTGCGGAAAAATTGCCGTTTCCGAACGAAATACCAATCTGCTGACATTCGGTGCTCCCCTCGGTATACCCGGGTTGAGAATAAAACTGTGCATCGGTAGGGTGCAATCGTCAAGGGCTTGTGACGGCGTTGTCTATTCCAATCGACGACCGCCCAATGCACTGAATTTGATTCTTTACCCGTCGCTTTAATGACCGCTTCCAATGTCTGTATTCAACAGAAAAACTTTCCCAAATCGGAAATCACCTCCACCTGCCTAGCTCCTGATTGGAGACAGACACCTCTAGAAGACAACAAGGCAAGAATACATTGCCAACTAGGCAGCTATTGTTTCACACACGCTTAGAATGCGTATAACCATGCCCAGAGCGAAGCAGACGCAGTCGTGGGCAACATCGGCAATAGAGGCAAGGTAGGTTCTTGCGGGGGGGGTAGAAAGTGACAGTTGTGGTTAAACGAAAGAGCACAGCCGCCTCGGAATTCGAAACCGACCTAGCCGTCTGGCGATGCCCTCTGCATTGTGCCTTTGCAACGTCTGCCTCCCTCGCAGCGTATGTTATCTACAAGAAAACGACCTCCAATCAGACCCTTGATCCCAAGCGTGCAATCGATCTCGTGTCGTCCCTCCAAAACTTAAGTTAGCGTCGGTGACAAGTAGGATTTTCGGTTTGCCTGAGCAAGCGAACCTCCAACGCTCGTCGGCGAAGGTCGCTATTTGGAATGCCAGATACGTTTGCCCAGTTTTGACGACATGTTTCTTCAAGAGACTTGAATTTGCCGTCTTGCTCGGAAACTTAGTATTCCTCGACGGCATCAGGCAGACCGCCTACCACGAAGAAATGAACCGTCCAAGGAGCCTCTTCCGCCCGAGCCAAGAGCGACCCCATGCCGTTTGTGTCCAGCATGCTCCCTGGGCGATTCGGCGCCATAAACTTGGACCCGCGGGCCAGCAACGACTTTCGGGCGTTGAACTTGCCCAGATTTACAGCAAATTAGAGCTTGTCGTCGGGGAAGCAAAGATCGCCATGGTGATTGGCGACCGGAATCTTCTTGAGCAGCTTGCCTTTGATGTCGGTCCTCACGAGGGGCGGCGTGAATGACCAGGAAAGCCGCTTCCCGTCAGTGCAAATGCCTTACGGTTGTAGCTTGTGTATTCCTTCGCACAAGACGTTGAACATATCAACTAGCGACCTTGCAGACCTTAATCCACTCGATTTCCATCTTAAATGGTCCGGGCTTCTTGTCACCAAGAAGGAAGCCAAGGCCGCTCACTTTGCCGGGATCGAGTCTTTGATTAGGGAAGGTGCTCCCTCGCCACGTAGCGGCGAACTTATTCATTGGGAACTCGACTTCGATCCATTCGTCTTTCTTCGTCTTAAATGACTGGCGGTACGAAAAGCCGCCGAGGTTCCTTTGGGCGTAGACATTGAACTTGTACTCTCGGCCATCGCCCTTCACTCGTGCAACAATCACGTCATCTTTCTTCAGGGCGAGGTTGCCGCCTCGGGCTCTCACTGATGCAAAGCCACCGTTATTCTCCAGCGACAGGTTTCCGAAGAACTCCATGTTCTTATCTTCGTTGATCTTGAACCGGCCATCAGATCGACCGCCCATCACACCGTCGTTCACCGTTTGCCACCGTTTGGCGGATTCCGCTTTGTCGAAGGTGAAGAGTATTCGATCCTCGGCGTTTGCGTTCAGCGACAACACTGCGAGCATTAAGGCCATTGAAAATATTTTGAGTTTCATCGTGTTTCTAGCCATGTTTACATGATCCCGAGAATACAGCCTCCCAGACCAGACGTATCGCGCCCTTCGTCGGTCTGTAGTACTTTTTAATAATGTCAAGTATCAGATTCGGTCAGCCAGTCGATTGTTTTTTAGATAGCGATCACGGAAGATCGCCAGGGAGATTTCGGCAATCATCGTCTTTTATTCATACACCTGCCAATGACCTAGCTCATCAAACTGAAAAAAGCGGCAATGGGAGTGCTTCAGAGGAATCTGCACGAACAAGTTTTTCTGGAACGCCGAGATACAGCGCACCTGACCAGGCAAGAGGAGACGTGGGAGCAGTTGACCAACGTAGCGATCTCAATTCCGCATTTGTCTGCTTTTTCGGACTTCTAAGTCTGGCCCCTTTCTATGATCTTGGTCTTTCGATATCCGAAACACTTGAGGTTGTCAGGAAAAAAATCAGCTCCATCCGTGGATGATCCCCGATTTTCAAATCGTTTAGTTGTGGCCGTACCGAGAGAACTGCGTTACTTTCTGTAAAGGGCCTGGAAATCGCCCCTGCGAAGCGTTTCCAAACCGCTGTTGAGGCAGTCAGGTTACCTGAAAAAAATTGAGAGGTGGAAAGGTCGAGTTGCTTTGTGTTGTCACTCTGATCAAAAAAGCTCTTCGCATAATTAAACATTCCTTGTACCAATTTTCCCAACGGTTTCGACCCTGCTGATTTTGGCCATTGTCTCTGGGTGTGTTTTCGCAACATCGGAAATTTGGTTTCTCATGAGAGCCCTAGATTGGAGGGGCCCTTAAATGCCCGGGACCACTAAGGTTTGGGGCAATACCGGATGAGCTCTGGCTTCGAGACATATCCTTGCTTCAGAACTCTCGAAGACAGCCTCATCAAATTTGATTTCTCCGGGCTTTTCACGCAAGCTGCGCCCGTTTTAACTACTCCGCTCCAGTGAAAAGGATTGCGTCGGTGCAAAGTGATAATAGCGCCAGCTGGATTTGACTGGGCCGACAACTTATTCTTATGAGTCAGTGACTATGCCGTAGATTTAGCCTGCTGATCGAACCAAGAGAAACTTGTCATCGTGAGTGGAGCGAATGGGGTCGACTTCTTCGGGTGTTGAAGCTCCTTTCCTTTTTGGTGACATTTAGTAACTTTCCAAGGCTGAACGGACTGCGTCTTCGCGCGTGTTGGCAGCATTTTGCAATCCGGTTCGATGGCGGGTGGAGTGATGGTGGCTTCGCGCAGCGACTGGGACATTGGACTGCCGATTCGTTTACTTGTGTACATATCCCACAGTCGCAGTATCGTCTAGTCGGCTGTTTAGGCGGTATCGCTGTTGACAAAAGCTATGTCGCTATCTCCTGCAGTTGGAATCGCTGCCGATATTGCAGAAAGGTTCTCCATATCGTAAAGCGGTGCTTTCGAACCATAGAAATAGGCGACTAACCTCGTGCCGTCCTCCAAGAACTCGACTTCTCGACCGCCGGAAATTCTCCGCGTTCCATCGAGCAAATACTAAAACACTGCGATGCGCTAGTCCAGCAGTTGTGCGGTAGCAACCGAAAACAGAGGTAAAGAATAGGCCAGAGAGATAATGATCGTTCGAGTGTTTGCCAACATTTTGTGATTCGAAAAAAATGGTGGTCGTTCTTCATCCCTCAGATAGTTTTGAACCTAGGTTTTCGTCAAACGAATGTCGCAAAGAAAGTTTCGCCGCACTGCACAGCCTATATTTGCGCTGCGAACGCAAGGAAAAATACTCAAAAGGCTAGCTTCGCGATCCAATGGAGCGACGGAATGGGTAATACTAAGAACTTCCTTCTTTGTGAGTGAAGAACTGTGAACAATGAAGTTATCAACCTGCCAGAACGTCCGTGACCAAACCAAGAAAGCAAGTACTCATGTCTCTTTTTTCTCGACGCTGTTTTCTGAAGAATTCTACCTTCGCTGCCGCAGCGTTCACAACACCCGGATTGTTTGCAGATGAGTTGACTCGAACGGCAACACAGGCCGAGGGACCGTTCTACCCAGACAGGCTTCCATTGGATACGGACAACGACTTGTTGATGATCAACGATTCGATCACGCCTGCGGTTGGCGAGGTAACGCACTTGACGGGAAGAATCCTGGATCTTTCGGGCT
>PKCQ01000134.1 GCA_002862265.1 Planctomycetaceae bacterium
CACTCCAAGCGCTTCATTACACGGTCTGCTTCTGAATCAGACTCCCGAGCACCACTATTCTCAGAAACATCTTCACAACGGTAAGTGTTCTATCTGTAGTGCGACTCAGAAACAAGCAAGCCAGCCTGCGGCTGGACGTTACGCGAGTTCTGGCGAGAAGATTGCGGAATGTACAGCTGTCGATGCCGGGGTGGGATTGAGGACGATTCTGCTTGCAGATGCGGCCCATTTTGAGTTGATGTCTTCATTGACCTATTAATTGAGGCTGACAATACATCGGATTCAAAAAAAAACTTCAAACCTCGTTTTCTTCACGGCCTGTCGTCCTCACGGGAACTGGCTGCGGAGCGGAAACGTCTTCAAGCTGCTGCTGGAGATTTTTCGCTAAGTATCCAAAGCCGAAGGCTGAGGATGCAGATATCGCGGCGTAAATCCATGGAAGGGCTTCATAGCTCGCATCTTTCGGGTTCACACCAACCAGCATAAACAAGGCGGTTGCCATGATCAAAGTGAGTGATAGTCCAAGGCTGACGATGTAACGCGATTCTAGATTCATGCCTGAATCTCCCGGGAGTTGAGAGTAACGAAGGAGTATGCTTCCGACAAATCGCATCCGTTTTCGAACTGAAAACGAAACCTCTTCAAGGAGGCTGCGAGTCACTACAAAGAGCTTTCTGTGCCAGGGGACAAAAGCCCGCTGGGACAACGAGTCAAACCTGTTGCGGGAAATCTCAGAGCCGATTTGCCTGTACAACTGCCCTGCTGAGCGAATGGCAAATCTCGTTTTCCAGGGTAGGTATTCAATGCCTGACATTCCAAGATGGTAGTGCTTTTCCGCAAGTCTCAAGATCTCTTCTACATTCTGTCTTGTTGCTTCCGCACTTAACGGCCGATTCGAGTTTGCAATCCAATCATCAGGGATGTAGCAGCGTCCCATTTGCCAATCTTCTCCAACATCCCTCGCTATGTTCGTTAGCTGCATTGCAATTCCTAATGCCTTGGCGTGGGTGGATGCACGGACGTCTCTGGTGCCCAGGAGTCTACTCATCATTAGCCCAACGCTCCCGGCGGCCCGATAGCAATAGAGCAGGAGATCATCCTTGGTTCTGATTGGTGTTTTGGTTGCATCCATCTCCATGCCGTCCAATAGATCATGGAAAAGTGATGACGGAATGTTGCACTGTTCTTTGACGTCAGCCAGCCAAACCGAGCAAGAGAGAATTGGCCGTTGTCCCCGCTCAATGCGATCAACGTCCCGTCGAAGAGCCGCCAGACGCTTCCTCGCGATGTCGAGCGTCGGAGCTTTGTCGACAGAGTCATCACACCAGCGACACCAGGCATAGAGTCGAGTCACCTTTTGACGAGCAACCCTAGGCAAGAACAATGATGCTAAGAAAAACGAACGGCTGTGGACTGCTATTACTTCATTGGCAGACTGAGGAATTTCCGATAGCGAAAAGTGCTGCTCCTTGAGCCTCATGCTACAACCCCCATGTCTTGAGCAACGATGCCGGCCGTCGCTTTGGCTGTGTTGATTACGCCTGGTACGCCTGCACCGGGATGGGTTCCTCCACCTACGATGTACAGCCCGGGAATTCGAGCGTCTCGATTATGTGGTCGGAAGAAGGCGCTTTGAGTCAATTTCGGTGCAACAGAGAACGCCGAACCGTTGTAAGCATTGAGCTCACTTTGGAACTCATTTGGAGTAAAGTGCCGACGTGTGATGATAGAGTCTCGGAGGCCAGGAAGATGATCTTCCAATGATTCGAGGATTGCGTCTCCGTATCTCGCAGCCTTAGACTCCCAATCAATCGCAGCCTGACCGAGGTGGGGCACTGGGCTCAACACGTAGAAAGCCTCGCATCCCTCAGGAGCTAGCGACGGATCTGTGACAGTCGGTGCGTGCAGGTAAAGGCTGAAGTCTTTAGCGAGATGTTTCCCACGAAAGATGTCATCGAGCAAACCCTTAAATCTCCGGCCGAAAAGAATCGTGTGGTGCGCGAGGTCTTCATAGCGTTTGTTGGTTCCAAAGTACATCACGAATAGAGACATTGACCATTGCATCCTCTCCAATCGCCGCTTCGTTCGGCTCGCCTGCGGAACTTTGGAATAGAGATTTGCGTAGGTGTGATGGATGTCGGCGTTTGACACTACTACATCAAAGACTTCTTCGCGACCTTCAGAAGACTTTACGCGATGCTGGACGTTGTAAGGGCTTCGACCGTTCTTGGAATCGACTAGATCAATTCCTTCGACTCCTGAGTCCAGCCGCAGTTCTCCGCCAAGCTCTTCAAATAGACGAACCAGCGCTCCTACAAGTGCTCCTGTCCCACCTCGAGGAAAAAATACACCCCACTCGCGCTCAATCCAGTGTATCAGAGTGTATATTGAGCTAGTCTCGAAGGGGTTTCCCCCGACCAGTAAAGGATGGAAGGAAAACGCCTGACGAAGATGCTCATCCGAAATGAAGCGTGAGACCGTGTTATACACGCTGCGATGTGCACCGAGTTTTACAAGATCCGGTGCAACGCGAATCATATCTGAAAAGCGAAGGAAAGGTGTTGCACCAAGCTCTTTGTAGCCTTTTTGAAAGACTTTTTTCGTGTAGTTAGCAAACCGTTCATACCCCGTCACATCTTCCGGATTGATGCACCGAATTTGCTCTTTTAAAGACTCTTCATCGCCGACATAGTCGAATGAGGCTCCGTTTGTCCACTTCAACCTGTAGAACGGGCTTACTGGCAGCAGGTCCACATAGTCTTTCAAATCTCGGTCGCCGAGTTCAAATAGTTCTTCGATGCAGTGTGGTGCTGTGATAACCGTCGGCCCTGCATCGAAAGTAAAGCCTGCATCTCTATAGACGTAGGCACGACCCCCTGGCTTGTCGCGAGCTTCAAAACAAACGGTTTGAATACCCATCGACTGGAGACGTATCGCGGCTGCCAATCCGCCAAAACCACTGCCGACGACGGCAGCCGTCAGTCCGGTCGGTACTCGGTCGGCCCGATATTTGTGACCATTTGTAGGTTGCTCTTTCTCGAGCGTTTGGTTAGACATGATACTTCTCCAGACGGTCAAGAATTCGCTTGCTCTCTTCGCGTGCTTCTCCCTCACCTAATTGCAGACGCAAGTCATCAATCGCTTGCCTTAGTCCGCTCCGAACAGCTTTAGCTCCGAATACTCCAACACACTCGTACAGCCGCGTGCTTAGAGTAGCTATGTCATCGACGTTCTGAAGGCGAGTGATTTCCGCAGCATCACACAGCTTGGTCGCCCATGCCCATGGCCATGTTACTCTGAAGTTTGCAAGATCCCTGCTGGTTGTGTTCTCCACCGAGCACGATGTCAATTCGGCCAAGTCGTTTTGCATCTGCAGCGCGATACCGAGTCGCATTCCAAATCGGTTCAGTGACCGTCGAAGTTCAGGAGCAGCCCCGGCCACGGCAGCACCCAGCCAGGCTGCTAGAGAAACAAGCCCCCCGGTCTTTAGCCTGCTGATAGTGAGCACGATGGAGTGCATGTCGCTTCGCGCGACGGTTCGCACGTCTGCAGTCAAGTCAAGAGCCTGCCCCTCGTGACACCCGCGTACAGTTCTCAACGTCCGTTTCATCACTAATGACTGACGAAAGGCGCTGATTGGCAGTTCAGTCAGCTTTTCAAAAGCTGCAAAGTACATCCAATTCCCGGTATTAATCGCCAGCGGAGTTCCAACCATACGGTGTAGCGTTGGACGCCGACGTCGCGTTTCGGCGTCGTCTTGGATATCGTCCACGATCAATGAGCCTGCATGTAGTAGTTCAACGAAACTCTGTAGTTGCGATGGTGCCTGACTACCGCAGTTACTCATCGCGTAGGCTAGCTCTACTAGGTCTGCCCTGATGCGTTTTCCTTCACGATTTAGAAACTCGTTTACCGGCTTATGAAGTGCTCGATCCCAGTAGGATGCCGGCACTCTGTGCCTGGTTGACTCATCAACAGAACGGTAATTACCGGCAATCATGTCCCGATCTCCATTGGTGACGACTTCAAAGATTTCTGGTCCTCCCTTATTCCGCGGAGGAACTTCAACGGGCTGAGTTTTGTAGGTGGAACGCCGATGATCATCCGTAACGCATCCATGCCCGAAAAGTCATGCGAATAGAATCTAGCCAGCGTTTCCGGGGGGAGTGAACGATAAAGCCGACGAAAGATCTGCCATCTTGCCTCGGGCCTCACCAGCCGAAACAGAAGACGATTCAAGAATCTGGCAAATCGGAGTTGGAAATGGTTATCGGCAAGTAGTCGCTCAACGGAAATGCAA
>PKCQ01000041.1 GCA_002862265.1 Planctomycetaceae bacterium
GAAATAATATATAAATAATATGAAACTTTCGCCGATGCTCAGCGCGACTGCTCAGCGCAGGCTGGTGCATGCAACAGCATCAGGTCGACGTCGGAGTAGGGCGCCAAGTCGCGACGACCGTATCCTCCATGAGCTACCAATGAGTACAGAAACTCGCCCGAATCTCCGATGCCGGTGCTTTCAAAGGCGGCACTGGCAAGATCCTGAACAACGGAATCTACCAAGTCAGCTTGTCGCACACATACCTGGAGTCCAGGAGAACCAGAATCATGCTGGGCTTTGAGCTTAAGCCGGCCATCCAGCAGTCGCTCCCGAGCGTGGATAACGGCTGCTGGCAACTTGGATGCCGTTGCCATGGCTAACGCTCCGCAGAAAGGGAGCAGCTATTTGGCCAAACTAAATGGCCTCTTCGCCGCTCTCGCCAGTTCGGATGCGAATTGCGTCACTAAGATTCGTGACGAAAATCTTGCCATCGCCGATCTGACCAGTCTGAGCGGTCTCAAGAATGGTGTCGATAACGGTCTGCAAGTTGGCTTCGGTCGCCACTACTTCAATCTTGACCTTAGGTACAAAGTCTACGGCATATTCGGTTCCGCGATAGATTTCGGTATGCCCCTTCTGACGGCCATAACCTCGCACTTCGTTGACGGTCATGCCATGGATGCCTTTTTCAGTCAAAGCATTCTTTACGTCTTCCAACTTGAAGTGACGCACGATCGCTTCGATTTTCTTCATCCCGAGATCTCCAAGTGGTTCAAACTGCTCAACATACTGGGCGCGCTTTTAGCCGCCATAGTTTAGCGTAGATGATTGCCGCACGGAATCACGCTTTTCAGACTCGATCCGATGCTTCGCGAGAATCTGTTAGCTAGCCACGATTGCCAGTCAAAATCGCCGTTTCGCCTGAAAACGTGTTCGTCAGCAGGACTGCGATGCCCAAGCCTATTCAGGTTTCTGCCAAATCACATCGGGCTGACCTGCATCAGCATTGGCTTGCCGAGCAAGTAGAAAGAACAGATCACTCAAGCGATTCAGGAATACGACCATCGTTTCGCAGTTCGCTTCCTGATGCGACAGACTAACAACGTCCCGTTCCGCACGCCGACAAACAGTACGAGCCAAATGCAATAGAGCAGCCTGTTTGGTCCCGCCCGGAAGAATGAAGTTGGTCAGTGGTTCCAGACCTGCATCCAGTTCGTCCATCAGCTCCTCCAGTTCTTCAACTCTAGAATCGCGAAGTAGCACCATCCCTTGCCTCTTGGCATCAGGCGTCGCCAGCTGAGCCCCGATCGAGAAAAGATCATGCTGGATCTGTTCGATTATTGCCGCCAGATCCTTCTTGCCTTGGCGTATCGAATTGCGGGTCTCAGCAAACTCGGCTCCGACCAACCCCAAAACGGCATTCAGTTCATCGACGGTTCCATATGCGGCGATGCGAGGATGATCTTTGGCTACGCGCGGTCCTGCAAACAATCCAGTTGTCCCGCTATCACCCGTCTTGGTGTAAATTTTCATGATTCAATTTTTAGAGTCGAAGTTTCAAAGCAGGAGATAGGACATGGGCAGCACTGCCTCGACCGAGGATATCCCGTTGGTCAATGCCGCCGGCATTATTATCTTCCTGCAAGGGGAGCCGGCACAGTTTCTCTTGATGAAGCATAAGCATCGTTGGGATTTACCCAAGGGCCATTGCGAGCAGGGCGAGTCCTTTTTGCAAACCGCTTTGCGTGAAACGGAGGAAGAAACAGGCATAGCTGCAGAATTACTGTGCGTCGATCCTGTGTTTCAATTCGAAATACGCTACCTTGTCGACTCGAAAAGACATGGCAAGCATGAGAAGCATGTCGTCTATTTTCTCGCGCACATCGCTGAAAAACCCGACATACGGCCGACCGAGCATCAGAGCTACAATTGGTTCCCGTGGCCAAGCTCGGATATCCAAAAGCAAACGATCGATCCGTTATTGGCAGCCGTAGCCGAACACGCCGAAAAGTATCCTGAGCAATTCTCTAAACGGCCTTCGTGAGTCGCCTCTTTGGGCGGCTATCCTATCGTTCCGGTTGAAGGCTCACTGTCATTGACCGCAGCGCCTCCAATACTCGTAGAAAATGGAAGTACGGATTTCGTTCTGCAAAAGCTGTGTGGAACATCTTGATGCAATCCACGGAAAGCCAGTTCCCGCTTGAAACGTCGATCGGGATCCATCTGTCTTCCGTCCAGGCTTCAGTCCAAACTTTCAACAACAGATTTTGCTCAGTGGATTGTAATTCAATTCCAAAGCCCAACCGAGCTGGCACCTTAAACTGACGGAGTAGAGTGGCGAACAAGATGGCTTGATCTTTTTCGTCACCGCGCATGCGACGTGCCGTGAGTAGTGCGTTTTTCACCGTAGGCTGCATCTCCTCAGTTTCCATTGCCTTCGAAAAACGCTTGGCCAAGGCGAGCACACCTGTCACGGAATTCAAGCTATCGATCTCCGAGCTCATATTGCTGGCCAGTGCGGTAATGCCTTCGTGATCTGCCGGCATCCAGAAATTCGACTCTAGATACACTGACTCTGGTTGCTTAGGCACGCTCCCAGGTATTGTGCCACGAGGATCTGCTATCGAAACCTCTAGCAGTTGAGGGCTTATCGACCGCAGGCTTTGCCTCGAGTCCTTAACAAATTGCTTATAAAGATCTTTTGCCCTATCGCTTTCCACTTGGAAGGTCGCATTTCTCTGAGTCAATGTGGGTAGAACTCCACGATAAGCCGCGCTCTCCGTCCATTGTTCAGCGACGGACATTTCGTCCGCCACACTTTTGCCAAGTTCTTCACTTACGCGAAAGCTACTTAGTCGCTGAGCCCCAAGTGAAATAGTCTTGTAAATCATTCCGTCTTCGGTAGCCCAGTGTCGTGTAGCAGACTCTTGCTCGCCGATGCGACTCACCACTTCGATCGGTATGAGACTTCGCTGCGAATCCGCCAACGGGGTCTTTTGCGGCTCGGAGGCGGTGACTTCGAGTGTGATGATTGCATCCCAGCTGCTATTGAGAATATCGCAAGTCCGTCGCTCACCGGGCTCTATTGGGTCGTGCATCAGCATCGACTGCAACCCAAGAACGCCCCAAGTGCCATGCTTCCAATCCAAGAATCGGGTCGACTTGCTGCCGTCCTCGCCTTGTGCCAAATCTAATTTGAGTTTGTCATCGTCTCTAATAGCTACGATCGAGCTGACCGGCTCACCGTCAAGTGTATTTTTCTCATGGAAGTCGTAGAGTTCCCCATTTAGAAGCTCGCGGGCACGGGTGTCTGTGACGAATAGCTTCACCCCTGAATCTTTCGCGCCGACCGACAGCACACCTTTGCGTTGGATTCGAATCATTCCGCCGGACTGAGAGATCTCGGTGTGAAAATATCCGATACTCGTCCCACCAAGATACTGAAGCTCCCACCAATCGATTGGTAGCTGCGATTCTTCCGTCCAGGGAGCAGCCGTAATTCGCGAAACAACTTCTATTTCCGATTTCGTCGACTCTTGTTTAACGCTCGCAACCTGTATTGGCTTCAGCTCTCGGACTTTCGGCAAGTCGCAGCCGATGGGAAGAAGAACGTAGAGCGCGAGGACAATAGATTTTGGAGGAAATAATTTCATTGGCGTTTTGCATCCAAGCAGAAGAATTACTGCGAAGTTTGAGCCATTGTAGATTGCTCGTGATGTCAATTCGCGACTTAGTGCGCACTCCAGTTCAGATTATTCCATCTTTAACATTCGAGCCAACTCTTCGCATGAGTGAAATCATGCAACTGCCATGATTCTGCTTCGGTGGGAATCTATGTGACCTAGCTTTCTGTGTCCGAGAAAGGGCGGAAAAGTCTTTTTCGGCTCCCCCCGATTGAGTCCTTTGAAAGATAGTTAGATGGGTTCACAACAGAGGTCTCAGACGCAGATGACGTCTCAGACCAACCATCCGAAAGCTGACGCACTGACCAGCTTTGGTAGTCTGTCGGATGAACAGCTTGAAGCACATTTGGAAGTCGCCAGCTACGGCGCATTCGAACTTACAGATGCAATTCGCCCTTCAGTCGACTTGAAGGTGGTTCCGCGTCAGGGCTTCCGTCACGAAACATATGTAGATCCAGCCTCCGGCGCTGAAGTTCCCGTCATCATGGCGGCGGCCTCCAAGCATCGTTTGTTCGACCTGTTTATTGACATGATCGATACACTGGGGAACGTTGTCGACGTCGTGCTAGAAACCAGTCATTACCACACTGGCGGGCACGAAGATTTCTACCGAGATCATATCGACAT
>PKCQ01000151.1 GCA_002862265.1 Planctomycetaceae bacterium
TCATTTAGAGAGGCACAGGGTGCACATGTGGTGAGAATCCTCATGCAAAATGGGCTTCTTCCGAAGTACTTCGGAAGGCTGCAAAACATGCCCGTCGGTAGAGAACATGGCGGCGTTAGAGAGCCCGAGCTGTACAAGTTTCAGACTCATGACGCGGTTGTCGATGTGACGGAAGGCGATACCGTTAAACTCGATCATGTCGATTTCAATGCGACTGGTGTTCAAGTTGTCGAGCAACGATTCCATCAGTTGATCAGGCTCGTGATGCAAGAAGAACGCACCGTAGATTAGGTTGACTCCGACGATTCCGAGTGCTTCTTGCTGACCGGCGTTGTCAGTGTCTAGCATTCGAACGTGGATGATGATTTGGCTCTCTTCGTCGCGCGGGTACGCTTGGAAGCGAATACCCATCCAGCCATGGCATTCATTCGTGCCTCGAAAGTTTCGCGCGGAAACGGTGTCAGCGAAAGCGAAGAACGTCGAGGTGTCGCCAAGAGTTTCCTGAAGTCGCTCTATGTTTAGTGAATGCTCTTAGCGAAGCATATCTTCTAAGCGACGTCGACCGACGTAGCGATCGGACTTCCCATAAATGGAGTCACTGACTTTCATGTCATAGGCTGAGATGCTCTTCGCGATGGTGCCCGCAGCACCACCTGTTCGGAAGAACCAGCGTACGACTTCTTGGCCAGCGCCGATCTCCGCGAAAGAGCCGTAGCGACGTGGATCAAGGTTTACGTCCAATGCCTTTTTGGCTGTGTTGGGTCGATCGTTCTTCATGGAGTTCTCAAAAAGCGAATTTGTAATGAAGTTAAGCCGTAGGTGCTGTGAACTGTCAGTTTTTCTCTTTTCGGTCCAATAACAAGCACCGCAAAACCATGAGCAAGTCCGATGAGGGAAGAAGTCCAACTAGCCTCTCTTCCTCATCCACGACTGGAAGGCATGAGATCCTGCCTTCGAACATGGAGCTGAGTGCTGTGTGTAGCTCGGTTTCTGGCCGTGCGATCCGTGGCTTGTTGGTCATGACGTCAGTTACCGTTTGCCCTGGTTTGTGGGTTTAGTCTTGCTTGCTAACGACACCCTCCAAGGTCCCATCTGGATGGGGGACCAGGAACCGGCGTAAGCCCTGCTCTTGCACCATCTAAAACGCAGTCTGTGCCAAATGTGCTAGGACGGATAGTCACCAACTCCGACGACATGTAGGCGCCAATAAAAGACCGCCCAGCAACCATCTGGTCGAACTCTGCGTCGATCTTTCCGAATATTGCATTTCGCTTGGTAAGAACTTTGCGAAGCGCGATGGAAGGTTTTACGTCTGGAGTCAATTCATCATGACAAGGCTTCAGTTCACGTCTTTGGGCACGTCTGCGAACCGCGACCGTCGTCCATTCGCCAATCGAGGCTACGACGAGCAAAGGTAAGCCAATCAAAAGAGTATTGGTCGAAAACGGAGTCTCCCACGGGGGAGTGGAACGCACCCCCGAAGATGCAAGCTGAGCTTTCCCACCGATGGAAGATTGGGTTGGCTGAGATTCGGGATCGCTTGACAGTGCTAATTTTTGAGCCACTCTGATTACCATTGGGGAAATAGTCAGGCATATGCAACCGAACAGCACACCACAAATGAGAGCCCCCAACCCTGCTTTACTCGTTTCATTGCCCTTTTTGAAAAAGTGCATGGGGCGTTTCGTCCTGATTCGATAGGACTTTCCGTCGGCAGCTGCGAAATCTGCTACGCAAGACTAGGACACGGCGCTCAGTTTTCAGCTCCTCCGCCGCACAGTTCGAAGCGTGTTCTACGCGATGAAGGTTCGTGCATCTTAGTTTCAGCTGTCTGGACAGCCGCGTGTTTCACTGGGTAGTAAAAGAGACAGTAGATCCTGTAGTGCAAGTCCCAGAGGAGTCGTGATCACACAGTTACCTGCCACTCAATGCTAGGTAAGGATCTAGTCGACAATTCGAAATCAAGTGAACGACAAGGCGCTAGCCTTCGGTTCTTCTGGAGTCTTCGAGCCGAGAATGGTGACAAGCGCACTACCGCTCACAAGAGTCGACAGTGCCTAGGCTTACAACGTCTCGCAACGTTCGAGATCCATTGCGAAGGCCACTTAGAAGATCACGCAGAGAATTGGAGGTAAAGAGTATGAGTCTTTGCAAATCTACCGCCACGATTCGTTAAGAGTCTGCCGCCCTAGTTCATCGACTGAGGCGAACCCAAATGGGCTTCGAAAAAACGCAGGCGTTTCTGGCTGGCCCAGCGACTTTCGCCTGCGCCATGACCGCCGCCAGGAATGAGTACAAATTCAAAGTCCTTGTTAGCCTCGATCAGCTTTTTTACGACTTGAATAGTGCTTGCGGGATCCACGTTCTCATCCTTCTCGCCCAGTGTCAGCATGAGCTTGCCTTGCAACAAGTGAGCGTTTTCCATGTTGGAATTCTGAATGTAGCTTTCGTCGACGGGCCAGCCCATCCACTGTTCATTCCACCATATCTTGTCCATGCGATTGTCGTGGCAGCCGCAGTCAGCGACACCGACTTTGTAGAAGTCACCGTGCCACAGTAGAGCTGCCATCGTATTTTGCCCACCTGCGGAGCCACCGAAGATGCCGACGCGTTCGATGTCCATCTGTGGATACTCCTTCGCAGCCGCCTTGAGCCAAGCGATGCGGTCAGGAAATCCAGCGTCTCGGAGATTCTTATAGCACAAGTCATGAAACGCTTTGGAACGCCACGCCGTGCCCATCCCGTCGATCTGTACTACGATGAACCCTGCATCAGCAACTGTGTGTTGGATCCAGTAACGAGAGCGGAAGCTCTTGGGGACATGTTGGTCATGTGGCCCAGCGTAGATGTTTTCGACGACCGGGTATTTCTTTCCTGGGTCAAAGTCGCTCGGCCAGTGGATAATGCCCCAAATGTCCGTTTCGCCATCGCGTCCAGGTGCACGGAAACGAGTTGTCAATCTACGCTTTCCAAATCTCTTCTTCGTATCCTCGCTAGAGAGTTTTACTACTTTCTCTCCGGTTTTTGCGTCTCGCAGTTCGGTCACTGACGCCATGTCGACTCGAGAGTAAGCATCGAGCAAGAATTGACCGTCTCGAATGAACTTGACTCGGTGAGTTCCGTCGCCGTCGGTTAGCTTTGTGAAGTTGCTACCGTCGAAGTTGACCCGGCAAAAGTGCTCGTGATAGGGATCTCGATCCGGGTACAAGCCCACTGCATAAAACCAGATCTGTTCCTTCTCGCGATCGATTCGCTCGATACGCTTTACGTTCCATTCGCCTTCTGTCACCGCATTGACGACTGAGCCACTGCTGCGGTCGTAACGGTAGAGATGATTCCAGCCGCTGCGTTCGCTAGCCCACAACCAATGGTCCTGCGTGAGTTGCTCGAACACCGATTTGCCTCGGTCAGAGTACTGGATGAAAGTGTCAGAAGTCTCGTCAATGATCGGACGCACCTTTCCGGTGCCTGCCGTGACTTCGATAATGCGAAGAGCTTGGTGTCCGCGTTGGTTGTACTGAAGGTAACAGCGATCACCTTCCGGTGCCCAACCGAGAAAGCGAATTGAGAAAGGGTTGGAGAAGAGTTGGTGATCGACCTCGATCTCGGCTTGCTCTTCGATCGAGTAGAGCTTCAGACGTTTGATCGGTAGGTCGTCACCCGGCTTGGGATATTGGTAGCTGTGTAGGATTGGTTGTAGTTGGTTTCGCGGAGTGGATTCGACGTAGTAAACCGTGGGGGCATTGCCAACATTCTTGGTTTGAAAAGCAACTAAGTACTTGGAGTCTGGCGACCAGTGCATTTCTCCCTGGCTGTTCTTGGCGGCGGATTCGCTGTACCAATGCGTGCCCTCCCCCAGTTTTCGAAAACTCCAATCCTTGTTGACTTTGTCAGAAAGCTTTACATCTTTGCTTTCATCAATCCTAGCATTCAGCCACAATTGTTCGTCAGCTCGGATTTCTGCTCGCCATGAGCGATCGGGAGACGTCTGGCCACGAGTGTGTTGCAACCAGTTGCTTTTTTCGCGTTCGTGTTGAGATTCTTCCTCCCGCCGGACATTCCGCAGTGATTCCTCGGTGATTTCCATATGGGCTTTGTCAGTCGCCTGAAAACATGCGAGTAGCTTTCCGTTTTCAGATTCGAGTCCCCAGACGTGGCCGATAAAGGTGTGTTGCTGATAAGATTCACCGCTGTTGAGCGTCTCATAACGCTGCCGTCTTCTTGGTTCGTTGATCCAGACTAGGTGTAGTGCGGCGTCCGTGCGATTCATGTCCACCCATTTTCA
>PKCQ01000665.1 GCA_002862265.1 Planctomycetaceae bacterium
TGAAGACATCAGAGCGCTCGGCGATGACTTGAGTTCTCGACGTCTCAACACAGCTGCTCCCGATGCCAGTTTGATGTTACTCAAGCCCATCGGCACTGTACCGCATGAAGGCGGAGTACTGCTTTCGCGAGACAGCACGCATTATCACATTCTGCGTGAGTGGATCGCCGGAGGTGCGAAGCTGAACTCGGAATCGAAGAAGGTTGCGAGGATTGAAATTTCTCCGACTAAACCTGTCGTCGAGCGTGAAGGATCCTGGCAGCAGTTTCGAGTCGTCGCCCATTACCCTAATGGTGCTTCGCGAGACGTCACCCACGAGGCCTTCATTGAGTCGGGTGATGCAGAAATTTGCAAGAGCTACGAAGGTGGGAGAGTGCAAGCGATTCGTCGCGGCGAAGCTCCGATCCTGGTCCGCTACGAAGGCGCCTACGCAGCGACGACGGTGACCGTTATGGGCGATCGTGAAGGCTTCGCCTGGAAGGCTCCAGAGATATACGGACCGATCGATCAACTTGTTTCCAACAAGTGGGAGCGCATGAAGATCCAGCCTTCTGGCGTTGTAGAAGACCATGAGTTCTTACGTCGCGTGCGTCTCGATTTGACAGGCTTGCCACCATCGGTTGAAGAGTTACGTGAGTTCCAAAAAGATCGTCGACCATCCATCCTGAAACGCATGTCCAAGGTAGAAGAGCTAATTGGCTCGAAGGACTACGTTGATCACTGGGCAAACAAGTGGGCCGACCTACTGCAAGTGAACTCGAAATTTATCGGGCGTGAGGGAGCCACGGCCTTCCGCGATTGGATACGCAAGTCGGTCGAGAGCAATCAACCCTACGATCAGTTTGCCCGAGATGTTCTAACGGCCTCGGGATCGAACAAAGACAACCCGGCTGCATCGTATTACAAAATCTTGCGTGATCCAGACTTGATGATGGAAAACACTACACACTTATTTTTGGCGATTCGCTTCAACTGCAATAAGTGCCACGACCATCCATTCGAACGTTGGACTCAGGATCAGTACTACGAGCTCGCCGCCTACTTCGCTCAAACAGGCTTGAAAGCTGATCCGGCATCAGGCAACAAGAAGATCGGTGGAACAGCTGTTGAAGGCGCAAAGCCACTTTACGAAGAAGTATTCGATAAACCAACTGGAGAGATGACGCACGTTCGCACGAATAAGAGTGTAGCGCCGGCGTTCCCTTACGATTGCAACTTTGAAGCACCTGAGAATGCCACGCGTCGTCAGCAGTTGGCCGCTTGGATCACTTCGAAGGACAATCCTTACTTCGCGCGCAGCTTCGTCAATCGCCTCTGGGGCTATATGACGGGCACAGGATTGATTGAACCATTGGATGACATTCGTGCAGGGAATCCGCCGACGAATCCAGAGTTGCTTGATCTTTTGACGCAAGAGTTCGTAGATAGCAACTTTGACGTGCAGCATGTTTTGCGTCTGATCTGCAACTCTAGGACCTACCAGCTTTCAGTAGGTTCGAACGAATGGAACTCAGACGATAAGATCAATTACTCGCACGCCAAAGCACGAAGGCTTCCCGCAGAAGTGCTTTACGATGCGGTTTACAAAGTCACTGGTGCGGTAACCGCTATTCCTGGAGTTGCCCCTGGTACACGGGCAGCAGCACTGCCAGATGTAGCAGTATCTTTGCCAGACGGGTTCTTGAACAACCTTGGGCGTCCGGTGCGAGAAAGTGCATGTGAGTGCGAGCGTTCGGCCGACTTACAGCTCGGTCCTGTCATGGCTCTTGTCAGCGGACCCACCGTTGGAAAAGCGATCTCGGATCCAAAGTGTGCGTTGCCCAAGTTGGTGGCTGACGAGATCAGCGAGGAGCAACTAATTCGTGAGATCTTTGTTCGAGTGCTCAGTCGCGAAGCCACCGCTGAAGAAGTCGCTGGCGTTCTGAAGAGTGCTGAACAGATTGCCATCGATCACGAACAGATGGAAAAGCAGTTGGCGAAACGCGAAACTTGGTGGAAGACAGAGCGTGATCGCCTCGAAGCGGAGCGACTGAAGAAACTGGAGGCAACCAAGCAACAAATCCTGGCACGCGAGAAGGCCATCGCTCCAGCTCGAGCCAAGATGGAAAAGGATCAACAAGCTAAGATTGCTGCCGCCGACAAGTCGGTGAAAGACTATCACGCGAACTTGTCCCAGACCGCAGACAAATACCTCGATGACAATGCAAAGAACAATAATTGGTTTCCGCTGCTGCCTACCAAGCTTGCGGCAAGCAACAAAGACAAGCTCTCTGTGCTTGGTGATCGCTCGATCGTAGCCAGCGGCGAAGCGAAGAAGGGCGTCTACACCCTGACCTTCGATACACCACTAACCAATATCACAGGTTTGCGCCTCGAGGCTCTTCCGCTAGCGAACATCAAAGGCGGTGGACCTGGTCAGCCGGAGAACGGCAACTTTGTTGTGACTGAGATCGAAATCGATTCTTGGTCCAAGGGTAAGGCCCAGGAACGCAAGCGAGCCAAGATTAAGGGTGGTGTTGCAGACTTCTCGCAAGACGGTTTCAATCCAAATCAGACCTTTGACGGCAAGACCAATGACCAGCGAGGTTGGGCTGTTTCCCCACGCGGCGGCATTCATCACTGGACGACGTATCAGTTTGCCGATCCGATTCAGTCTGAGGAAGGAACGACGCTCCAGATTAAGATTCACCAAAACCACAATGCTCCTCAGCACTGCCTGGCGCGTTTCCGAATTTCGATAACGACCGATGCAGGAGCGATTCCACTTGGCCTGCCTGAGGATTTCGCGGCGTTGCAAAGCTTACCGAAGGAATCTCGCAATGCAGAGTCACTCAAAAGCTTGGTAGCGTTCCTCGGTAAAAGCGATGCAAAATTGATCGAATTGCAAGGTGCACTGGCGACAGCCCAACGACCTCTGCCACCAGACAACGAGTTAGTTGGTTTGCAGAGTAAGCAAAAGCTACTCGAGATCGCCACGCCCGATGAACCCAAGATAGTTCAGCTGCGTGCTGATTTCGCCGAGAGTAAAAAACAAGTTGAGAATCGACGTCTAACGCTGGCCCAAGACCTGGCTTGGGCGTTGATCAACAGTCCCGCGTTTTTATTTAACCATTAATGTCAGTCACAGTGCATGTCAGTCACAGTGCGTAAAGCTCGGGCTTCCCTCGCTTTCCGAGCTACCTGCATAGCGGGGCGAGGAATCCGGGAGGTTCGGACACCAGCTACGGAGAGGGTAACTTAGCCCCCTCCGAGGCTGATAGCTCGAATCTCACGACTCGAGCAAGCTTCGTTGCCCGGAACTTGCTACAGAGTAGGGTGAGTGACTGAACCTGTTTGCCAAGCACTAAATCTACAACACAGCCCCACTTAGTAACTTCGGAGAAGAAACATGTTTCGACTGCAAGGCGCCCTAGGAAAAGACCTCTGCGATTCAAACTTGTCGATGACACGCCGCGACGTGCTTCGTGTCGGTGGTTCCGGGTTGATGGGGCTTTCTCTAGCGAGCCTCCTCAAGTTGCGGGCGCACGCGGGGGAGAAAACGGATGTCTCGACTCCGGGATGGGGGAAAACGAAGCATATCATCATGCTTTATTTGCAAGGCGGTCCAAGTCACTTGGATCTGTGGGATCCAAAGGAAAGCGTACCGGACAACGTGAAGAGTGTCTTCAAAAACATTCCGACCAAGATTCCAGGAATTCACTTCACCGAAAACCTACCTCGCCTAGCTCAGATTAACGACCGATTCAGCATGATTCGTTCGATGAGCTATACGCCGAACGGTCTATTTAATCATACCGCTGCGATTTATCAGCTAATGACTGGCTATACCACCGACAAAGTGAGTCCATCAGGTCAGCTAGAACCGCCAAGCCCTAAGGACTTCCCGAACTTCGGCTCCAACATCATCCGCTTGAAGCCAACCGAAGAACCGATGCTTCCATTTGTGATGCTGCCGAGGCCGTTGCAAGAGAGCAATGTCATCGGCAAAGGCGGATCAGCCGGATTCCTAGGCAAATCCTACGATCCATACACCTTGTATCCAGACGGTAGCGACATGGATATGAACAAGATGGAACGCATCAAGATTGATGACTTGAAGTTGCGTCCCGACGTGTTTGCCGCACGTTTGCAGCGTCGTGCGAAGTTACGTGACTTGGTCAATGCTCAGATGCCTGCGATCCACAACGCCGTGAAGGATTTTGAACTCGACTCGTACTACGATCAAGCGCTTAACTTGATTGTTTCTGGTCGAGCTCGTGAAGCCTTCAACATTTCCTCTGAG
>PKCQ01000403.1 GCA_002862265.1 Planctomycetaceae bacterium
AAGTCTAAGAACCACTTCCGCCCAAAGCTAGCTAACTGTTTTATTACATTGAGCATCACCATGCCATCCAACAAGATTCTCATCGCCGACGACAATGCAGCCAATCGTGAATTGCTCGAAGCCTACTTAGCGGTTATTGACTGTGATACAGAGTTCGCTGTAGACGGCGAAGATACGCTTGCGAAAGTAAAGAGCTTTGAACCGGACTTGATTTTGTTGGACGTTATGATGCCGAAGCAAAGTGGCTTCGAGGTTTGCGAGCAAATCAAGGCCGATCCAGAATCAAAGAAGATCATGATCCTCATGGTCACTGCCCTAAACGAGCTCGGTGACATTGAGCGCGCGGTCCGTGCTGGCACAGATGACTTTCTATCGAAGCCTATCAATAAGCCTGAGTTACTAAAAAGGGTCGAGAATATGTTGCGTTTGAAAGACACTACCGACGAACTCGAACGTCTTCGTCAATACATCCGCAGCATGGATGACCAACCCAATCAAAGCTAGCAACTCCCCACTAATGGATAGCGTCACACTGCGCAACTAAGCTAACGACGAAGACCAAGCTCTAAGCGAGTGAGTCCAAGCTAGTTCGACCGTCTACGTTGATCCCTGGTGGAATATCAACGCGGTAATGGCGGCTCTTCGCCTCCACTCGTAATCGGCCCACGGACTCTACAAGCTGACAACCACTACGCGGAGTGAAACGAAAATCACCCCGACTCTCACCGCAGCCCGAAAAGTCAGCCCTGATTAACACCGAGTCAAAATAGGTAGCGGCTGCAGGCAGGGAATTCTCGGATTAAGCCCTCGAACCGGTCCAACCGATGCATTGTTCGTATCCCGGCTGCTGGACACAGTGCGCCAACTTTCAACTGTGGCATTTCCTAGGCGACCCACCTAGTAATGCTCCCAACCGATTTCCCGCTCGGAAGGGCCTCGATGACGAAGCAGACAAGACGCCTACCTCTAGTGGCAAGCCTCGCCATTATTGGACTGGCAACCCTAGCCGTTCCAGCTGTTCGCGCCGAAGATATTAGTTCTCCACGCTACACGACCACAGTGCTAGCTATACAGCGCGCTGAACCAGCAGTAGTAAATATTGAAGGCAACAAACCGGCCTCTAACATTGTTGGCTCACCTGATGAAAAGCAACAAGTCAACGGAATGGGTGCTGGCGTTATCGTTGATCCGCGTGGATACATCTTGACCAACCAGCATGTTATCCAAGACGTCCGCCGAATCGAAGTCACCATGCATGACGGTAGGCAGTACGTCGGACGACTGATCGCGCATCACCCAGAGACCGATTTGGCGATAATTAAGATCGATACTCGGAACTCGCTGACGACCATCGACTTTGGAACCTCTTCTGACCTGATGCGTGGCGAGCCCGTCATCGCGATCGGAAATCCGTTTGGCTACCATGACACCGTCACCGAAGGTATTATCAGCGCTCTCCACCGAGATATCCCTGTCAACGGAGTTCAGGATTATCCCGACCTGATCCAGACGGACGCCAGTATCAACCCTGGTAACTCCGGCGGCCCACTGCTCAATGCCAACGGCAAGATGATTGGAATCAATGCTGCGGTTCGCATCGGAGCCCAAGGTATCGGATTTGCGATTCCTGTTGACAAAGCCATGGAAGTCGCTGCAGACATGATCGCCAAATATCGCGGACCAGCGAACTCGCGAGAATTGCAAGTGCAGACCCAATACCAGGATGGCAAGACATCAATCAAAGTCGTTCGTTCGCAAGATGAGAGCGTTCAACGTGGAGACGTTATTCGCAAAATCCGCGGTCGGGAAGTCAAAAACCGAATGCAATACGAATTGGCCCTTCTCGGCCTTCGCAGTAGTGCCCAGGTGCAGCTTACTTTAGAACGCGACGCGGAAGAAGTCGAATCGACTTTCGTGCTCGATTCCAGCACGGAGCCTCGCGTCACCTTGGCTTCGACTAGGTCAAATCGGGACAAGATACTGGACCGGCTTGGTATACAACTCGAAGTGACAGATTCCAGCTACGTACGCCGCGTTGACTCAAGCTACAAAGGTGGACTTCGCATTCGCTCCGTTCGCAAAGGCAGCCCAGCCGAAGACGCACTCATCGAAAAAGGCGATATTTTGGTCGGCCTGATGGATTGGCAAACGCCAAATTGGACTGACTTGGATTGGATCCTTGACTCGGACAAAATGCGAACCGCCTCTGCCCCTAAGTTCCATATCATCAGAGGCAACGACGTGTTTTGGGGCACCATGGAAACTCGCTAGCAACAAGCGCCGCCAAATTGCATTCAGACTAAGGGTTGGATTTAGCTAACTCTTTCAAACGACGGTAGCCGCAGGGCTACTATCCAGGAGGGATCAGGGGAGAAGCACTCTTTGTGCTTCTCCCCTTTGGCCCATCTATGGCTTCTGCAGTGGGTTAAGCATCCTGCCTGCCAAAGCCCTGGCTCCTCCCAAATCAGAAACCGCGTTATCTACCCACCTCCGTAAACTTCTCGCTATCCTCGATGAGGGAAGGTAAGTTATATCTTTGTCTCATGAGCTACCCTTTGGCTTCCCAATCTCCTCAAGCGCCCGTCCGATGCTTCAAGCAGAACTAGCACAACGAAAACCGGTGCACCTCACAGCTCTTATTCTATTTGCTTACTGTCTCCTTGGTTCCATCTCAAACGCCCCCGCGCAGGATCGTGTCAGCGAAAATCTCGTGCTGCTCTACGACTTCTATGATGTGGAGGAGGGTTGGATTCGGGACCGAAGTGGTTTTGGAGTTCCCGTCGATCTGAGAGTTGAGAATCTCGACGAGGTTCGTCGTGAAGACGGCAAGCTTATCATTCGTGGAAAAGCACAGATTAAGTCAAACAAGCCAGCGCAAAAGATCAGCGCTGCAATCCATCGCAGCGGCGAAATCACCATTGAAGCGTGGCTCAAACCTGCAAAGCTCGACCAAGCAGGTCCTGCACGAGTGCTCTCTATTTCTCAAGACTCTACGAATCGAAATCTCACTCTGGGCCAAGATGCTGGCAAATGGGATGTGCGTTTGCGTAGCAGCAAGACAAACTCCAACGGTATCCCATCAACTTCAACCAAAGAGAGAGTTGTCTCTGAAAAACTCTCTCACATTGTTTACACTCGAAACCGCCAAGGAGAAACACGTGTCTTTGTAGACGGAAAAGAAACGACGCGCGGAAGGGCTCTAGGTAATCTCTCCAACTGGAACAAATCCTACCGGCTCAGCTTGGGCGATGAATTCAGTGGCGGGCGTGAATGGCATGGAGAACTCCGACTGATCGCCCTCTACAATCGAGCCCTGAAACCTGCATCGGTGAACAAAAACTTCGACGCCGGTCCTGATGTCAAGTCAAAGCCGGTAGAACGCATTACTCAGGCTGGACCAGATCAGTTTGCTCTGAGAGTTGCTCCAATACTCGCTGATCGTTGCTCAGAGTGCCACGACGCGCTCTCAAAAGAAGGCGGCCTCGATCTGACCCACCGTAAATTCGCTTTCGCAGGTGGTGAAAGCGGTCCTGCTATCATTCCCGGCAAAGCGGCCGAAAGTTTGTTGATCCAATCCATCCAAAACGACGACATGCCTCACGAGCGAGCACCCTTACTGCCGGAGGAAAAGAAAATCCTAACCGATTGGGTGGCCTCAGGAGCCAAGTGGAGCTTGGATTTCGTCGATCCCGTTCTCTTCCTTCATGGTGGCGGCTTCGGTCAGCGTTACGTCCAGCGACTCACGGTAGACGAATACATCGCAACGGTCCGCACGACTCTAGGGGTAGATATCGCCCAAGAAGCTCCTATGGTGCTGCCGAAAGACTTGCGAGCCGATGGCTTCAACAACACTGCCTACAACCTGAATGTGGACCTTAAACACGTCGAAGCCTACCGAGAGTTGGCTGAGCAAATTGTTGCCAAGATGGATATGGCTGCCTTCGCTCGTCGCTTCACGAAGAAACGTCAGTTCACCGACAACAATGTTGGCGCCTTCATCGAAAACATGGGAATGTGGGTGCTACGTGGCCCGCTCAGCGAGCAAGAAGTCATCGCCTATCGTGGTATTTCCACAACGCTTGCCAGCAGCAGCGGAAGTTTCGAAGATGCGGCGAGCTTGATTCTGCAAGCTATGTTGCAATCGCCTCGCTTCCTCTATCGCATCGAAAACCAACTCGGCGACGCAAGTGATTGGCCAGTCAACGAGTACGTCGTTCATGTTCGTGCTCAGCCATTGATCGCACCGTCGTTACAGCAGCCTGAACAGTTCAGCATAGA
>PKCQ01000327.1 GCA_002862265.1 Planctomycetaceae bacterium
CGCATGGTCTCCAGCAGCGAATCCGAGTCCTTCACGAAAGTCACGACGACTTCGTGCGTACCAGCTTGCAGCCCAATTCTAGCCTGTAAGTGTTTGTCGATTTCTGAATGATCTTGGTCACGCGGTCGGTCCACCGTGAAGGACTTCCTTAGATCCCGGTCGATCAGAATCTGGATTTCATGCTTCCGATTCATTCCTTCGACATGTTCATTGCGGTCACGGGCCAAGCGAAGTTGGAACTCGTACATTCCGCCTTGCGGGAAATAGAAACTAAACTTAGTCCCTCCACGCGTGCCGATGGGCAGTCCCTGCATGCGATCTTCTTGCGTGATATCGGGGCGAATCCGAATCGTCTTCCCGTCGACGCCTCGCCCTGTTTTTCCAACTGCTAATCGAGCGATCTTTTCAGCCGCTACGAGATAGCGGTCCGTTCGCGTCGGCGTAAGATCGTTCACGAGCGTGTTGTCAAATCCGTAGCTCTCCTCATCCTTTGGCAAGAGCTGCTCGGCGTTGATCTGCACACCAAGCAGATCGCGAATAGCATTTTGGTATTCGGTGCGAGTCAGCCGGCGCAGTCTAGGAGTTTGACCTACGTGAGGTTGGGTCCTGGCTCTTTCGTCCAGAAGTCTTTCCAGTTTGGAAACGACTTTGGAGTGCAGCTCATCATCGAGAGCCCCGTAGTCTTTGGGTGGCATTTGGTGACCACGAATTTTGCGGAACGCTTGTTCGAGTTTCTCGGCGCTTGAGTCAGGCAACTGCCAGTCGACGTTCGAAAAATCGAGGCCAGATTCAGGTTTGTCTTCGCCGTGGCAATCGATGCAATGGTCTGTCAGGAAGAGCTGTAGTGTCTCCGATGCAATCGTATAGCTTTGCAGTAGCAATGCAAGTATCAATGCAGTTGCTAGTTTTACGCAGGCAAGGAGGGAGCGCACTGACATGGGGATTCAAAAAAAGGAGGCTGCGAACAATGAGCGTGCAGTATATACGATCAGACGTAGCGGATTTCGACAGAAATCATGCAGGCGTGAAGAGAGGGAATTCTGACGGATTCTAAAACGGGAATAAAAAAACGCTCCGTAGAACCGGAGCGTCGTTTGGCTATTTGGACTGAAAGAGAGAGATGCCTAGAAGGTTTCGCTCTCAAGCGTCGAGCTCAGGTGGTCGTCTTTTTTTGCACCTGGAACGACAGGTGTGACGTTGACCTTGCTACGCTTTAGCTCTTCGATCTGACCCGCCATGCGTTGGATCAGATTCGCAATTTCAGTACCAGCTTTTTCTCCGATCTGTACGGAAAGGGCTTTGCGGGCGTTATAGCTAAGACCGGTTTGGGTATTCATTTGGAGGTCTCCGGAAGATGATTGAAGTTGTAAGGTATTCCCTACTCAACGGTGACACTTTTGGCCAGGTTTCGAGGTTTATCGACATCACATCCTCGCAATAGAGCGATTTCATATGACAGCAATTGCAGTGGGATGGATGCGATGATGGGCTGTAAGAAGTCTTGCGTTTGGGGAATCTGAATCACATCATCGGCCAACTTGGTGACTTGAGGATCCACATGGTCGGTAAGTGCAATGACGGGCCCACCACGAGCCTTGACTTCTTGAAGGTTACTGAGGACCTTCTCGTACACCGTACCTTGAGGAACGATGAATACAGATGGGGTGTTTTCGTCGACCAAAGCAATCGGGCCGTGCTTCATTTCGGCGGCCGGGTAGCCCTCCGCGTGAATGTAGCTGATCTCTTTAAGCTTCAAAGCGCCTTCTAAGGCGGTTGGGAAGTTAAAGCGTCGGCCCAGGTACAAAAAGTTGTCCGATTCTTGATAGCGAGTCGCGATTTCTCTCACTTGTTCGTGGCATCCCAACGTTTGCTCGACGAGCTCTGGAAGCTTTTCCATCTCGGAGATGATGCGCGAACCTGCTTCGAAGCTGAGGTGGTGCAAGCGGCCGAAATACAGGGCGAGCATGCTGAGTACAGTCAGCTGTGATGTGAAGGCCTTGGTTGAAGCCACGCCGACCTCGGGGCCAGCGTGAAGATACACACCACCGTCGGCTTCTTGGGCGATGCTACTGCCGATAACATTGCAGATCGCCAGCGTGTGGTGGCCCTTTCGCTTCATTTCGCGAAGTGCGGCCAAAGTATCCGCGGTTTCACCACTTTGCGTGATGCCGAAGACAATTGTTTCGTGATCCGTCGGGGGATTCCGATAACGCAGTTCACTGGCATACTCGACTTCGACCGGAATACGGGCTAATTCTTCCATCAGATACTCACCGACTAGCGCTGAGTGCCAGCTGGTGCCACAGCCGGTTAGCAAGATGCGTTTTACGCTGCGAAGCTGTTGAGTCGTCAGGTTCAGGCCTCCGAACTTTGCGGTTGCATTGTCGTAGTCGATGCGACCACGCAGGGCGTTGGTGATCGACTGAGGTTGCTCATAGATTTCCTTAAGCATGTAGTGTGGGTAGCCTTCCAAGTTGACGTCAACGGTCTCGGAAGAAAGCGTTTGAATATCAGGTCTTACGCGGCCCTCGTCACGATGTAAGACTTGGATATTGTCCTTGCGGATTAACGCCAGCTGGTGATCCGCCAAATAGACGATCTTGTCGGTGAAGCCAACAAGCGGCGAGGTGTCGCTGGCAACGAATTGTTCATTCTTGCCGACGCCGATCACTAGCGGGCTTCCACAGCGTGCCGCAATCAGTAGGTCATCGAAGTCGCGGAAGATTATTACCAGGCCGTAGGTGCCACGCAGGCGAGCGATAGCGGCTTGAACGGCTTCGACGCAGTCTTGCGGAGCTATCTCGTCGCCAGCAGCTTCTTTCAAGCAGTCGGCAATCAAGTGAGCGACGACTTCGCTGTCCGTTTCAGAAACGAATTGGTAGCCGTTGTTCTGTAGCTCAAGCTTCAAGGATTCATAGTTTTCGATCACTCCGTTGTGAGCGAGAGAGAGAATCCCTGCACCGCCGGAATGTGGGTGAGCATTGACTTGATTGGCGGCACCGTGAGTTGCCCAACGCGTGTGCCCAATGCCCAAGCTTCCTTGACCGATTCTGTCATCTATGGCGGATTCCAGTTCGGCTACTCGGCCGGAAACTTTCGTAAGACGAATGCCATTGGATTGTTGCAGGGTTGCGACTCCTGCAGAGTCGTATCCGCGATACTCCAATCGTTGAAGGCCTGTCACCAGGAATGGGCAAGCCTTGTTGTCACCGATGTACCCGACGATTCCACACATTGATAAAAACCTTTGACGTTAATAAACGAAAAGTGAGCTCAATCCTTACAACCCGCATGAGAAGTAAATTGGCTTAAGATGATTGCTGAAGTCTGGAGTGTAATTCGGGCTGGTCAATCAACTATCTCCGATGCATGGAGATTAAGCCGATAAATCTGCCCTCTGGAAATGCCTGCCCGGATGCAACGCTTGTACTGCTTGTAGGTGAAGTGAGGCGTCGCAATCGCACCTTGCGACGACTCCCGTTCGTGGCAGACCGAGTGTCAGTCCTGGCAGAATTACGCAGGCAATCTTTCAACGAAAAAACCCGAGTCGTATCGACTCGGGTTTCTAGAGATCCGTTTGAGGTTGGACAGTTCCCTGATTTGGAAGAAAACTTTCCAAACGGCGAAAACTCGCTTTACCTGATAGGCGTTTCTAACGCTTCTTCTTTTTGTTCTTCGCACCACCTTGGCGAACTTTGTATCGCGGGTTGCTCTTGCAGATAACATAGATCCGACCGCGACGACGGACGACTTGGCAGTCTGGGTGTCGGAACTTTAAGGCTCCGATGGATGATACAACTTTCATGGCAACTGTCTCTAATTACATCAATTCAGGTGGATCCGGCCAGCTTTGGAGGGCTCGAGAGCCTTTAGCTAGCTTGTGTTGACAGCCCAAACGGCTGGTATTCTGGCTAGATCAGAACGCAGATTCTAGGGGCTAGGGCCAGATTCGCAACACCAAATCTAGGTGGAAATCCCTGTGTCCCAATGACTATTCGCCCTGGGTTGCCGATCCGACCGAGCTTTCATCGGCTTACCTGGACAGGGGACCTGACTGAATTCGACCGGGACAGTAACATTCGAGCATGAACGGATTGAACCCTGAGCAAAACGAAGCTGTACAGACCCTCTCTGGGCCTCTCCTTGTCCTGGCAGGAGCCGGTTCAGGGAAGACGCGAGTGGTCACTTTTCGCATTGCGAACTTGATCAAACACGGCATTCGCCCAAACCGCATCCTGGCCGTGACCTTTACCAACAAGGCGGCC
>PKCQ01000118.1 GCA_002862265.1 Planctomycetaceae bacterium
GAACATGCGACGAACGTAGGAATCATGTTCCGCGGCAAGGATAACGCGTTGCAGCCAAATTGGTTGCATTTGCCAGTTGGATATCACGGGCGAGCGAGTTCCATTGTGCCAAGCGGATCGAGAATACGTCGTCCGAGTGGTCAGCTAATGCCGCCTGATGCCGAGTCGCCCGTGTTTGGCTCAAGCAAGGCGGTGGATTTTGAACTGGAGATGGGGTTCTTTGTCGGTCCAGGCAACGAACTTGGCGAGCCGATTGGGATCGACAAAGCCGAAGATCACATCTTTGGTTTGGCTTTGGTCAATGACTGGAGTGCACGCGATATTCAGCGTTGGGAGTATGTTCCGCTAGGCCCCTTCCTCGGCAAGAGTTTTGCGACTTCAATATCGCCTTGGGTTGTTCCGCTTGAAGCCCTTGAGCCATTCCGTTGTGCGGGACCTGAGCAAGATCCCCATCCTTTGGAGTACTTGCAAGGATCGTCGCAGGCGGCGTTTGATATTCAGTTGGAAGTGACTTTGGCAACAGAGCAGCAGAAAGAGCCAACGGTGATCAGTCGCTCGAACTTCCGCTACCTCTACTGGAGCATGCAGCAGCAGTTGGCTCACCATGCGGTCAATGGTTGCAACCTGAAGGCTGGCGACATGTTGGCTTCGGGCACGATCAGCGGCGCGACTCCCGACTCTTTGGGCAGCATGTTGGAATTGGCTTGGAAAGGCGAAAGACCACTAAAGCTACCGAGCGGGGAAGAACGAAGAATGCTCTTGGATGGCGACATGCTTAGCATGACTGGCTGGGCGCAAGGCGAGGGATATAGAGTTGGATTTGGTGAGGTTACGGGTGAAATCTACTCCTAAGGCTCCAGTGTTTGCTTTGGATGCTTTACCGAATCGTGATGAATGGCTCGATTATGGTATGGATGTCGATGCGGCTAAGGCCTGCGATATTCAGCTGCGTTCTATTCTAGAGTCGACAACGGATCTCGAGTCAGCTTGGTCGCAGGTCGTGGATCGTATTCTTACACCGGAACAGCCTTTCGCATTGCACAAGCGACTCTTTGAGCTTGTTTACGCGGAACGACTGGTTGCAGATACGAGTGGACGACCCGCTATGGCTTGGAGGCCATCTAAGGAAGCGATCGAAGTTGCCAACGCGACGAATTTCGCAGCAAGGCAAGGCTTGAGCGGCTTCGACGAGCTCTTTCGTTGGTCCACCGAATGTCGAGGTGCGTTCTGGCAAGCCGTATTGGACGAGCTCGGTATTCGGTTTCAGCAAGAGCCAGTTGCAGTTTTGCCCGAAGATTCTAACGCGGCCGACACGAATTGGTTCAATGGTGCTTTGCTGAATATCACGGACAGCTGTTTTCTGGCGCCGCAAGAAAAAGCTGCGATCATCGAGGTCAACGAGTCGCGGCAACGTCGAGAAGTGACTTACGGGGAACTAGAGTCTCTGGTCAATCGCGTTGCGAATGGGCTTCGCGAAGCTAGATTTGCTGCTGGCGATCGCATTGGCGTTTTGATGCCGATGACGATTGATTGCGTCGCAGCTTACTTGGGAGCGATTCGAGCCGGCTGTGTGCCGGTGTCGATAGCGGAGAGTTTTGCCGCGCCGGAAATTAAGCTGCGTATGGAGTTAGCTGGTGCGACGGGGATTTTCTTGACTGATTGCATTCGTCGCGGCCACAGGGAGCTTCCTTGCTACCAGAAGTTTCTCGACAGTGGTTATGCAGCTAAGGCGATCGTAATTCCAAGTTGCGAAGAAGTCGCGGTAGAAATTTGCAGAAACACCATTCTTTGGAATGATTTTCTATCTGCATCGGAGGAATTTGGATCGGTCGCAGGTTCGCCGGAGACTGAAACGAACATATTGTTTTCTTCAGGAACGACAGGTGTACCGAAGGCGATTCCTTGGACGCAGTTGACGCCGCTGAAGTGCGCGATGGACGCTCGCTTCCATCAAAACGTGCACAGTGAAAGTGTCGTTACTTGGCCGACAAGTCTTGGTTGGATGATGGGGCCGTGGGTGATTTATAGCAGCTTGCTCAATCAAGCGACTTTGGCCGTATTTGATGGAGCTCCGACCGGCAAGCCATTCGTTGAATTCGTGCAGGAAGTCGGGGTGACCATGCTGGGTGTGATTCCGAGCATAGTGCGGTCTTGGCGCAGCAAGGAAGTGTTTGAAGGTATCGATCTGAGCAAGATTGAATCGTTCAGTTCGACTGGCGAGTGTTCGAATACCGAAGACATGCTGTATCTCATGTCGCGAGCAGGATACAAGCCGATGGTCGAATACTGCGGGGGCACAGAGATTGGCGGTGGCTACATCGCTGGCAGCGTCGTGCAGCCGTGTGCGCCCGGTTGCTTTTCGACTCCAGCCCTGGGCATGAATCTGAAGCTAATCGCCCACGGCGCGGAAGCGGATCAAGGCGAAGTTTTCCTGGTGCCACCTTCAGTCGGTCTTTCGCGACGATTGCTCAACGGCGACAACTTTGAGAAGTACTATGCCGACACGCCGAAGTTGGATGGCGTATTCGTTTTGCGACGGCATGGCGATGAGTTGACACGTTTGGAGGGGGGCTACTATCGTGCTCGCGGTCGAACTGATGACGCAATGAACCTTGGAGGCATCAAAGTTAGTGCAGTGGAGCTGGAGCGGTGCTTCAATGGGCACGCGGAGATTGACGAGTGTGCTGCTGTTGCCGTTCATGACTCGCAAGGTGGACCAGCGGCTTTGGTCGTCTTTGTCGTTCCAGCTAACGCGGCTGCGAAGCCTAACGCGGATTCCATGCGGCGGCAGCTGCAGCGCAAGCTAAGCGATGAGGTGAATCCATTGTTTCGAATTCGTCAGGTTCAAATGTTGGAGAGCCTTCCGCGAACTGCCTCCAACAAGATTATGCGCCGCAAGCTTCGAGACTCGCTCGAGTAGCAAACACTGAACGGATTCTCCAGATTTTGAGCAAATACGTTCTTTCAACCAGATGGCGACAGCGCTCGGCAAAGTTCTCTCGTCTATCGGCTTTCTATCGGCTTTTCACGCAGCGGCTAGAGAAGGTTCTTGGCTTTCTGTGGTCGGAATGTCCCCAGCAGGGGTTCCAAGGGGGAATCTGATACGAGGGAGGCTTTCTATGCCAAAGGTTCCTCAGCGGAGAGGTACCACGCCGACCAGTTCGGTGAGACCGAGAAGGCAAACTTGAAGAGTTTGCATGTGAGTTGTAGTTCTCGGAAGCCTCGCAGAAACATTGGGAGTGAGGAAGAATGAGAAAAGCGAGTTTTATGGCTGTCCTGGTGATGGCCAGTACCGTGGGTGGCACACTGCTAGCCCAGCCTGGAGGGCGTCGCGGCGGACCGCCGGGTGGTCCTGGAAATCAGGGGGAGCGAGGCGAGGAAGAAGTTCGTGGACGTCGCGGACCTGCTGGAGAAGCTGGCCGCGCCGGAACTGATCGTGAAGGCCGCCCCGATTCCGGAGGAAGTGGTCCTGGACGCGGTGAAAGGCCAGATGGCGATCGCGGTCCCGGTCGAGGTGGCCCAGGAATGGTAGCAGGTGGATTTCGTGGCGGACCGAGTGGTCCAGGTGCAAGCGGACGCTTTGGCGGACGGCCTGAGAATGGGCGCTCGCAAGGCGGCCGACCTGAAGGTGGTCGTCCCAATGCTGAGGAAGGTTCTGGTCGAGGCCGTCCACCTTGGATGAATGGCGAAAGTGCTGGTCCTGGCGAGCGTGGCCGTGCCGGACGAGGAGATGGTGAGGAGCGCGGTGGCCCTCCGTGGATGCGCGGTGGCGATGATCGCGAAGGCGGCCGAGGCATGCCTCCTTGGGCACGCGGTGGAGAAGGAATGGGGCGCGGCCCTGGTGCCGGTGGTCCTCCTTGGATGCAAGGCAATCGAGGTGAGCCACGCGGGCCTAGTCCCGGAAATGTTGGACGAGGCCGAAGTCCCGGTTCCCAAGCTGGTCATGGTGAAGGCGGTGGCCGTGGTAACGCTCGCATGCATGGCGGACGCGGAGAGTCTGGTAGTCGCGGTCGTGGAATGAGACACGGTCGCGGACAGGGTGGACCTGAGTTTCGTGGCGGAGCGCGCGGTGAACGACATGCCGGTCACGGTGGAAAGTCTGGAAAGGGGCGCAGTAGCTCCAAGGCGAACGGCCGTGGTAAGGACTCGAAACACGGGAAAGCCGGAAAGCCACGAGGCAGAGGCCATGACAAGCAAATGAGAGGTGGAAAACGCGATGGTCGCAATAGTGGTCATGGCATTCGCGGCCGACGTCATCGACG